>JBEBJC010001074.1:0-3027 GCA_040080105.1 Myxococcota bacterium | reverse complement strand
CCACGCGTGGAACGGCTCCATCGGCGGCTCGGGGTCCTCGGCCAGCAACGCCGGGTCACCGGTGGACCGCCACTCGTGGGCCCAGTAGGCCTCCTCGACCAGCCGCGCGGCAGCGGCATCAACCAAAACGTGCCATTCTGTCACTTCGCACCTCCCGCGAGCGCAAGCTCGCGCCGCTGCGCGACGATCGCAGCGGCGCGCGATGCGTAGGCTTGGAACCCGCCGACGGTTGACACGCCGTCGGCGTCGACCCGCCGCACGGTGTAGCGGCGCCCGCGCTGGTTCGGCCCCCGCTCACTGCTCACGAACAACCATCCGTCGCCGGAACGCTGTAGGGTGGAGTAGCAGATCTGGGAGCGGAAAAACCGCATCTCAGCCGGTGAAAACCAGATCGGGTGATCCGACTTGATCTTGTTCCACGTCGCGTTCATGTAACCTCCAAACAGAGCTTGATCGCTCGCTTTCGCGCTGGTGCTCGTCACACCAGCGCGAACGAGAACGAACTAGCCGCTACGGCAGCGATCCGGGTGCGGGGTAGCGCCCCTCGCGCCGACCCCATGCCAGGTGGTACCGCTCACTGGCCCGCCTGCAGTGTACGCACGTGAACAGTCTACCCCGCCACTCCGCCACCACCCGGTGACACCACTCGGCCGCCGGGCGGCCCCGGAGGCCGTGCGGGGCCGAGAGAAGCGCCGCACGGCGCATGTAGGCGTCGAGCCGTTCCGGGGCTTGCCACCCGGCGCCACATTCCGGCTCGTCCATAGGGCCGCGGAGCCAGTGAATGACCTGTCGGGCGGGGCTCACGTGAGCACCGCGCCGATCCGGCGGTCCGTGCCGCCGTCCGGCCGGAACGCCACAACCAGGTCGGGCCGATCCCAGCAGATCCGGCAGGTGGCGCACGTGGCCCCGCCCGGCAGTTGCGCGCGGCACTTGACGACGGGGGCCGAGGCCTCCCGCCGTGCTCGCGCCACCACGTCAGGCGCGAAGCTGGGGAGCACGATCACGCCCCAGCGGCCCGAGTAGTCGCTGCGCCGGATCGCCACACCGATCGCCCGGAGGCGATCGAGCCATGGGCCCACGTCGCGCGGGTGGTGGTGGGTGTACGTCCACGCGATCGGCGACTCGACCGACCCGCCGAACGGAGTGAGCGCCGCGATCAGATCGGAGCAGTAAGCGTCGATCTCGGCGCGGGTAGCGCCGAGGTCCCCGGAGACGTGCAGCCGTGCGAGCCGGCCGGTGATCTGGCCAGCGCGGACCGCGGCTACAGCGCCGACCACGGCCGGGTAGTGGGCAGCGCTCGCACGCACCGCGGCCATGTGTGTGCGCCGTTGCTGGGCGTAGCATCCTGCGCCCAGGTAGGGGCAGCTGGCGGGGCACGTGGACCCGACGGGCCGGTAGGTACCGGGAGAGTCAGTCTTCGCGTTCTCGGCGCCGAGAACGGCCCCTAGGGACCGAGCTTTCTCGTATACCTTCCCAAGCGCCCGGATCTTGCAGAACAACGCGTGCAGATCACTCGGCGCGGTCATGGCGAGCCTCCCGACCGTGCACGGTCACGATCTGCACGTCGGTCCCGACGCCCTGCTCGACCGCGCGCGCCGCGGCGCGCTCAGCGCTTGTGCGCCGCGAGAACACTTGCTCCAGATCGAGCCAGCGCCCGATCTGGGGATCCAAGTACAACACACGCCACACTGTGCACCTCGGTTGTTTGGGTTCACCGACTACGTAATCACGTAGTCGGTCGGTGTCCACGGTAGTCGACACTTTGTCGGGTCGGCGAAAACCGGCCCGAGGGAGTATCGGCTACCGCAACCGGCGGCACCCGGAGGCAGCGACCCTACGAAACCCGCCTTCCGTGAGGTCGGACGGGATGTCAACCACCACAAACCTCCCCCCGTCCTCCACGACGGTCACGGTCGCGTTGCGCGGCAACCACGGGTTGCTGATCCTGTCTCCGACCCGAAGCTCCCCCGGCTTGCGGCGGGGTGCAGCCCCTTCGGCGCACGGCGCCTTGGGCGGCTTCGGGGTAGTGGGGGCGATGATCACGCTCCGGAGCTTGTTGTAGCGCAGGGTCGCCGAAGCGATCCCCATATCCCGAAGCTCCGCAGCGCTGGTGTACTGGCCCGTGAGCGCGTCTCGCCAGTCTGTAGCGCAGTGACCGGTGAAGGCATCGAGCGCCATCGCGGCCGACTTGTAGTCCGCGCCGTACGCAGGTACGAGTGTCATATGTAACCTCCTATCGAGCTTGATCGCTCGCTTTCGGCCGGGTAGGCTGGCTACCCGGCCGAACGAGAACGGTCTAGAACCGGGAGGACCGAAGTTCGCCACCGTTGGTATGAAGGGTGACGAACGCATCCGACGGAGCCGACAGGACTCGGGCCGCCCAGTCTCGGGCCGCACCCGCTGCGTCCGCCCCGTCAAAGTCCGCGTGGGACACTGTAGCGGGACACTCATCCGGGGTAACCGCCCACCACCACACCAGCCGTGCGCCGCCGGCCGGTGGGAACCCGCGCCCCGCGATCAGGGTGAACCCGGTGGGTTGGGTCTGGACGTCGCACCAGAGGCGGGGGTTCACTCGGCACCCGGGTGCGGCGCGACGCGCCGGCCGCAGTCCGGGGCCGGATCCCACCCGATCGCGCACGGGATCGGAACCCGCGGGGTACGGTGGGTCTCGGATGCGATCCCGGCCGCGACAGCCCTGCAGGCGCGCGCGTCCGTGAGGATCGGGTGCCGCAGCGCTGCGATCTGGTCCGCGCTGCAGTGTGCGAGCGTTTCGGCGGCGGCGGCCCGGACGGCCGGCCGGTCCGGCCCGTCCACGATCATAGCTAGATCTCGAGCGGTCAAGGGAGCTCCTGTTGCCGATGTGGCAAGGTGTTCCACGTGGAACGTTCCACGCGTGGTGAGGCGGGTCGGTCGACCGGCGCTCACTGGTAGGCACCCGAGGGGGTGCTCACCCGTGAGGGCCGGTTAGATCCCGTACCCGTACCGGGCAGCGAGCCAGGACTCCCCGACCGCTACGTGGTACCGATC
>JBEBJC010001073.1:0-3033 GCA_040080105.1 Myxococcota bacterium | reverse complement strand
ACCTGGACCACCGCGGACCGCGCGGGGGCGACGAGGGAGGCGAGCTCGTCCGGTTCGTCGGGCGGGTGGGTAGCGTCGAGCAGCCCCTGCAGCTCGGTGAGCTCCCCCGCCGACCCTCCCGGGAGCCCGTTGTCGGTGGAGGTCCGCGCGAGCGGCGGCACCTCCGGCCCGAGCGGCGGCAGCGCGTCGCGGGCCTCGATCAGGTCGGCCAGCAACGCCGCGCCGTCCGGGTACCGCTCGTCGCGCTCGTACGCCAGGCACCGCTCCAGCACCGGCCGCAGCGGCCCCGGCAACCCCGCCAGCCCGTCGGGGAGGTCCACCAGGCGCATCACCTCCTGCACCGGCCGCCGCGTCAGCAGCACGAACAGCGTCGCGCCGAGGCTGTACAGGTCGCTCCGCGCGTCGGCGGTCTTGCTGTCGGCGAACTGCTCGGGCGCCATGTAGCCGAGCGTGCCCATCGACACGCCGGTGCGGGTGTCTCCGCCTTCGACCCGCGCCACGCCGAAGTCGGTGACCCGGCACAGGCCGTCCTCGTCGATCAGGACGTTCTGGGGCTTCACGTCGCGGTGGACCACCCCGGCCTCGTGTACTGCGATCAACCCCTCCGCGATCTCCACCCCGACCGCGGCGGCGAGGCGCGGCGGCATCGGGCCGTAGCGGAGCATCCACTCCTCGAGTGAGCCGCCCGGGACGAGGTCCATCACCAGGTACGGCAACACTCGCTCCGACCGGACCTCGTGCACCCGCACCAGGTGGGGGTGCCGGATCGCCATCATCGTGCGGGCCTCGCGCTCGAACCGGCGCCGCACGCTGGCGCGCCTGGCGAACTCGGGCAGGAGGACCTTCACCGCGCGCCAGATCTGGAGGTCCTGGTCCCACGCCCCGTACACCACCGCCATCCCGCCCTCGCCGAGGCGGCGGAGCAGCGCGTACCGCCCGTCGGCCACCCGCGGCGTGTCTTCCGGGATGTGGGGCGTGGCGAGGCGAACGGCCATGGGCGTGGTGTACCACGTCCCGGGCGGATCAGCCGAACAGGCGCTTCTTCAAGCTTTCCAACAGGCCCGGCTCCGGCGGCGGAGGCGCCACCGCCGGCCCGAACGGGGCGTCGTGGAGCTCGAGCCGAGGGATGCCGTCCAACAGGGCGTAGGCCTCGGTGAACCGCGCCGGCTCGGCGTTGGTGCCGTTCACCTTCGCGTCGTCGATCAGCGCGGCGACGAGCCCTGGCGCGCAGCCGACCATCGCGCGACCGGTGCGCTCGCTGATCCGGCCCGACTCTCCGGTCACGTGCTCCTGCCGCAGGCCACCGATCGCGCTCGCCGACAGCAACCCGGGGCCGCTACGGTCGACCGAGAACAACGCGGCGACCGAAACGCCGTCGGCGCGGGCGCGGGAGAACACCAGATCGACCACCGCGCCGGGCTCGTCCCACTCGAGGGTCACGTAGCACTCGCCGGGCGGCCACTCCCGCCCCTTGTCCGGGTCGATCCGGGTGGTCGGCCCACCGGCGGCGGGGCGGGAGGCGCCGGCGCGCTTCCCCTTGACCTTCTGCATGCGCTTGTGGCGCCGCTGCTCGCGCTGCTTGTCCTGCATGGCGCACAGTGTAGCGCGAACCGCCCGACGCCGCAGCCGCCCAGTGAGGCGCGCCACGCCGAACGCGACGCGCCTCTGGGGGGCCGGGACCTGGAGCCGAAGGCTGCCGGCAGCGCCGCAGCAAGGAGCAAAAGGGGGGAACGCCTTCCACGCCGCGGTCGCTGCCGGTGACCTCGTGAGAGGCCCCTTCAGCTGGAGAGACTGTAGCCCCGCGGGACCCTGCCGCCGGTTACCGCCCGGTTACGCCCCCGCCGACCCGCGAGGCAGGCGGGGTCGTCGGCCCCGACCGGTGGATCGCCCCTCAGAAGTCGGGGTAGCAGATGCTCAGGTCGCCCGACAACACCCGGAAGCTGAACCCGCTCTGCGCGCTGCCGCGGTGGGTGAACCACACGTCGATCGGGTATTGGCCGCCCTCGAGCCCGACCCGGTACTCGTCGCGCACGTACTCCTGGATGCCGGGCTTGCTCGCGATCGGCTCACCGTTGACGTACACCCACGCGTCGTCCTGGGACCCGAGGGTGAACACCATCTCGGTGTTCGACCACGCGCGGACCCACGCGTCCCAGTGCACCGCGAAGTACATCGGGTCACCCTCGAGCTCCTCGTCGATCGGCCACCAGTTCTGGCCGAAGTCGAGCGTGGGGTCGAACTTCTCGTACGCGAGCGGCTTCTCCCAGTAGTCGAACGACTCGGGGTCGGTCGGCGCGGGCTCGTCGGTCGGGCGCGGCGCCACGAACTCGTCGTGCACCGACAGGTTCGTGTACTTGCCGCGCCACCCCTGGTAGCAGTTCTGCCAGTCCGGCGGCTCGCCCTGGTCGTCTTCGACCTCACCGGGGGGAGGCGCCGGCGGGACCTTGTTCTGCCCGCGGTACACGATCTCCTGACCGCACCCCGCCACGAGCACCCACGCGATCCACTTGTTCACGACCCACCTCCGCTCGCCGTGCCCTCGTCCTCGACGAACTCACCCAGCGCGGGGAACACCTCGCACTGCATCCACTCGCCCAACAGGTCGCGCTCGAGCTGGACCATCGTGCCGGTGGGGGGCATCGTGAGCTCCTCCACCCGCACGTCGATCCGATCGGCCCACTCGAGCACGTACTCCCACTGGTTGAAGTCCACGCCCAGCGGAGCCGCGCCCCGCTGCGCCCCGCGCACGAAGTCGCTGTGGCACGAGCCGCAATGGCGGGCGATCAGCGCCTTGCCGAAGTTCTCGTAGGTCAGCGGCGGCTCGCGGGTGCACCCGGTGCCGACCGGCGCGGCGCGGCCGATCAGGTGATCGTCGCACCCGGGCCCGATCCACGCGAGGCCGATCACGGCGAACGTACGCGCGGATCGGGTGAAGGACCAACGGGCGGGGACCTGTCGTGTCAAGCGTCGCTCCACGGCTCCATTGTACTCCGAGGGATCGGTGGGGGGGTCGGGCGTGACCCGATCCCACCC
>JBEBJC010001072.1:0-3036 GCA_040080105.1 Myxococcota bacterium | reverse complement strand
AGCAGGAGCATCCCGCCGCAGATCAGCAGCAGGATCCCGAACAGCGGCGAGGGACTCTCTTCGTGTTTGACGGTCAACGATCGAGCCATGGGGGACACCTTGGGAGCTGGGTTCGAGGGGGCGACGCGAACGAGAAAAGGGGTTGGGTCGGAGGACCCACGACCATCGGCGGACGAGGTCCGAGGGACGAAACTTCAGCGAAACCGACTCAGGCCGAGGGGAGACCCTGCGGGCAGCTGTTCGCCAGTGTTCCGCAGGTCGAGTCCGAGTAAATTTTTCTCACAGCGAAATGGTACGACGGTGCCGCGCGCCGCGCTAGGCCCCGCGGACACGAGCCACCACGTCCTCCAGCGGAAGCTCGGTTTGTTCGCCGGTCCGTAGGTTCTTCAGTGAAACCGTGCTGCGACCGACCTCGGTCGGGCCGGCGATCGCCACCCACTGGACCCCGAGGGCGTCGGCGTACCGAAACTGCTGCTTCAGCTTCGCGGTGCCGGCGTACAGGTCGGCGCGCACCCCGCGGCTGCGCAGCCCGTGGGCTGTGGCGGCCGCCGCCCCTCGGTGCTCGGCGTCGAACACGGCGACCAGCACCTCCGGCCGGATCTGGCCCGTGGGGAGACGTCCCCACTCCTCGAGCACGGTGAGGATCCGCTCGAGGCCGAACGAGATCCCCACGGCTGGCACGGAGTCCTTGCGGAACACGCCGATCAACCCGTCGTACCGGCCGCCCGCCGCGAGGGTGCCCACCTTCGGCTCCTCGACCTCGATCTCCCACACCGGCCCGGTGTAGTAGTCGAGCCCGCGCGCCAGCGTGGGGTCGACCTTCAGAACCGCGGACGGGACGCCGAGCGCGGTCGCGAGCGCCGCCACGTCGCGCAGGGTCGCGATGCCTTCGTCCACCCCCTCCTGGCCGGCGAGCGCGGTCGCGAGCGCCGCCAGCGTCGCCTCCCGGTCTCCACCGATCGACAACACCCGCCACAGCCCGTCGATCTCGGCGGGGGTGAACCCGCGCTCGCCGAGCTCCGCCGTGACGCCGTCGCGCCCGATCTTGTCGAGCTTGTCGACCGCGATGAGCAGCGACGCCTCGCGATCGGGCCCGACCCCACACGCCCGGGCGGTGGCGCGCAGCAGCCGCCGGTCGTTGAGCCGGATCGTGTACTGCTGGAACCCCAGCGCCCCGAGGCCGTCGGCCGCCACCGCCAGGCACGTGGCGTCGGCGAGGGGATCACTCGCGCCGACGACGTCGCAATCGCACTGCCAGAACTCGCGGTACCGACCTTTGGCTGGGCGATCCGCACGCCACACGGGGGCCATCTGCCAGCGCTTGAACGGCATCCGCAGCTGGGGGTTCATCGCGATCACCCGGGCGAGCGGAACGGTCAGGTCGTACCGCAGGGCCAGATCGACCTCGCCCCGTTCGCCACCTTCGCCGCGCTTCAGCACGCGGTAGATCAGCTTCTGGCCTTCCTCGCCGTACTTCCCGGTGAGGGTCTCGATCCGCTCGATCGCCGGGGTCTCCAGCGCCTCGAACCCGTGGCGGACGAACACCTCGCGCAGCGCGGCCATCACGGCGTGGCGGGCGGCGGCCTGCTCGGGGAGGAAGTCCCTGGTGCCACGGGCGAGGTTGACGTCCAAACGGAGCCTCCGGTTCTGGGCCTGTTCGTAGCGCGACCGAGCGATCGCGCAACGGGTGGCGTAAGGGGAGGGCGGCGAGGTCGTTCGACCGTCGGCTTGATCGTGGTCGCCGATCCGCCTAGCCTTCGTCGCGGGGGAATGGGGTTGAGCGAGTTTCACTACGTCCGAACCCGCGGGGACGACGGCGGCGTCGACGCGTGTGAAGGTCCGGCGATCGGCCTCGATCTGGAGACCGTCCTCAAGGATGGCCTGCCACCCTGGAACGTGGCGCTCGAGGTCGTCGCCGCGCTGTGCGAGATCCTCGACATCGCCGACGAGGATGGCGAGATCCACGGCGACGTACACCCGAAGTACGTGTTCATCGACGAGACCGGGGCGGTGTCCCTCGAAGGGTTCGGGGTGAAGCGCCGGAAGGTGCGTGGGCCGGAGGGCGCCCCCAAGGACACGCGCACCGACCTGTACGGGCTGGGCTACACGTCGTACCGCACCTTCTGCGGCAAGCCTCTGCCCGACGTGGTGCCGAGCGAGGCGTCGGCGCACGACGAGATGGTGGTCGACGCGGCGCTGGCGATCGACCTGTCGGGCGTGCCGGAGGCGATGCAGGGCGACATCCAGTGGTATGTCGCGAAGCTGATGGAGTTCGACCCGGCCGAGCGGCCGAAGGCGCTCGACGCGTGGCGGACCTTCGTGGCGTTCGCGAGCGCGACCCCGGGGGTCGACATGGCCGAGTGGTGCGCGGCCGCCCTCGACGGAGGGGGCGCGCGGCGGGCGGCGGTGCCAGCGCCGGCGTCTCCGGCAGGGGGCGCGCCGGTGGTCACTCGCCCGGCGGCCTCGCCCAACGACGAAGAGCTGGGCGGGCCCTCGGTGCAGAAGGGGCCGCTGGGCAGCAAGGTGGCGTTCGAAGATCCGGGCGGCACGCCGGCGAAGGGAGCGACCGCGTTCTGGTCGCGCGACTCGATCAAGAAGGCGCTCGACGAGGCGGAGGACAAGCCGGCGCCGATCGGGGGCGGCAACGCCACCGCGTTCTGGACCCCGGACCAGCTCGACGCGATGCAGCGCGGGGCCGACGACGCGCCCCGCCCCCGCAGGGCCGAGGGGGAGGGAGAGCGGCGGCGAACCACGTCCAACCAGCGTCCTGCGGCAGAAAAGCCGACCACCACCGGAACCCCGGCACCTCGGCCGCGCGCGGACGCGCCGGCGTACGTGCCGCCGCCCGACTCGTCGTACCACGGCCCGCTCGACATCCCGTCGGGTGAGGTCCCGGGGCCCTCGACCGGCCCGTTGACACCGGTGAAGGCGCAGCCCGCGCCCGCAGCGGCGCCCCCCCCGGCCCCGCGAGGCGCCGCACCGGACAGCGTGTTCGTGCCGGGCCCCCCCGGGTTCAGCGTTCGCCCAGGGGCAGGC
>JBEBJC010000113.1:0-13754 GCA_040080105.1 Myxococcota bacterium | reverse complement strand
GTCGACCGGGCGGGGTGCTACGCGCCGGGGGGCCGGTACCCGTTGCCGAGCTCGGTGCTGATGACCGCGATCGCGGCGGGGGTCGCGGGGGTCGCCGAGGTGTGGGTCGCCTCCCCTCGCCCCGCGCCGGCCACCCTCGCCGCCGCGTGGGTCGCCGGAGCCCGCGCGCTGCTCGCCGTCGGAGGAGCACACGCGATCGGCGCGCTCGCGTACGGGACCGAGCGCGTCCCCCGGTGCGACGCGATCGTCGGCCCCGGCAACCGGTTCGTGACCGCGGCGAAGCAGCTCGTGGCCGGGCGGGTCGCGATCGACATGTTGGCCGGCCCGTCGGAGCTGGTGGTGCTCGCCGACGAGCACGCCGACCCTGCGCTGGTCGCCGCGGACCTGCTCGCGCAGGCGGAGCACGACGACGACGCGGTGCCGATCCTCGTCACCCCGTCCGCCACCCTCGCCGACGCGGTCGAGGCCGAGCTCGCGCGCCAGCTGGTCGACCTCCCCACCGCCCCCACCGCGCGACGCTCGCTCGACGCCAACGGTCGGATCTGGCTGGTGGCCGATCTCGCGGCGGGGGTGGCGGCGTGTGACGCGCTCGCGCCCGAGCACCTCGCGCTGCACCTGCGCGACCCGGCGGCGGTGCGGCCGCGGCACTTCGGCGCGCTGTTCGTGGGGGACGGGGCGGCGGAGGTGCTGGGCGACTACGGCCACGGCCCGAACCACGTGCTGCCGACCGGGGGCACCGCGCGCTCGTTCGGCGCGCTGTCGGTGGGGACGTTCCTGCGGGTGCAGACCTGGCTCCGGGTCGACGACCGGGCGGGCGCGCAGGGGGTGGTCGCGGACGCTGCGGCGCTCGGGCGGATCGAGGGGCTCGAAGCACACGCGAGGGCGGCCGATCGGCGGCGTCTATAGCGTGAGTCGGGTCAGGTCTCGATCGACACCGTGTGGAACCCGACCAGGTCGCCCTCGGCGCTGCCGCCCACCACGTACACGTCGATGTGGATCTCCCCCACGCGGAACACGAGCGGGTGGTCCAGGTGGTCGATCACCTCGAGGATCGCGCTCCAGTCGGCGGCGCGGGCCAGCTCGTCGTCGGTCCACCAGTCGGCCGGGGTGACCAGGAACCCGAGCGCCGCGTCGACCGACCGCTGCTCCACCTCGGCCGGGGGCAGGCCGAGCGCGGCGGTGAGGGTGGCGGCGTCGACCGGGTACGCCCCCGCCGCGAACACCGGATCGAGCGGGAAGTCCGACTCGGACGGGAACAAGATCCCGTCGGTGGCCACCGCGAACGCGGCCTCGAGCTCGGCCGTGGTCCACACCTCGACCCCCGCGAAGCCCCGCAGCTTCTCCAGCGCGGAAGTGCCGACGTACGACAGGCCCGCGAGCTCACCCATCGTGTCGATCGGCCGGGCGGCGACGATCGCGTCGGCGGCGCGCACGTCGAGCGCCGCGTCCACGTCGAGCTCGGCGTGCTCCGCGGTGTTGACCAGCCCGAGCACCGCCTCGGCCTCGCCGAGGGTGAACGT
Source organism: Myxococcota bacterium (assembly GCA_040080105.1). Taxonomy (GTDB): domain Bacteria; phylum Myxococcota_A; class UBA796; order UBA796; genus JACKER01. Next base: position 12,234 of record JBEBJC010000113.1, on the reverse strand, counting down.
GACGCCGTCCCACGTGCCGAGCACGTCGTCGGGGTCGCGGGCGACCCAGCCTTCGGCCTCGGCGTAGGCCAGGATCGCGGTCAGCGCGGAGTCGCCGACGTAGTACACCCGGTCGAGCTCGGCGAGGGTGCCGAACGCGTCGTCGTCGGGCGTGCCGGCGGTCGCGTCCGGGCCGTCGCGGTGGGCGACGATCCCTGTTGCGGCGCGCGCGTCGAGGCCGACGGGCCCGTCGAGCACGGTGACCGTGGTGGCCGGGTCGTTCACGAACGCCAACATCCCGAGGGCCTCGGGCGTTCCCTCACCGGCGGCGAACCGCCCGGACGCAGGGTCACGCGCGTCCGGCGCGACGTGGGTGGTGCAGCCGACCAGCGCGAGCGTGGTGACGAGGGACATCGGAGCTCCATTGAACCGCGCCGCACGTAGCGCGCGGGTGTCGGCCCGCCAAACGCGCTCGCGGGGCGATCGGGTGACGACTCGCGCGACCCAGACGAGGCGTAGGTCCGTCTCCTCCGCGTTCCCGTGACCCCGGAGTCATCCGTTCCCGTCGCGGATCACGACGCCGTCCGGGTCGAGGGCGAAGCCGCGCGCGCCGCTCCTGACCGACAGACCGAGGCCGAGCTTCCGCAGGCGGTGGACCGTGGTGTACACCCGGGCCCGGGCCGATCCGACGGTCGCCCGCTGACCGGGCCAACCGGCTTCGAACAGCTCGTCGGCCCCCAGGAACGCGCCCGGCACGGCGCGATGGCCGGCGGCGAGCGCCCCCAGGATCCGCTGCATCGTTCCGTGGTGTGCGAGCTCGACCCTGGCCCCGCCTCGCTCGAACCACGAGCCGTCCCCACCGACCACGGTCTTGTCCGCGCGGTCGAGGGCGGAGATCGTCCGGCGTAGGACCCGCAGGAGGCCCTCGGCGTCTCCGGTGGGGGCAGAAGCGAGCGCTGCCATCAGCCGCTCGGCCCGGTCGCGGGTCTCGGGCAGGACCGGGCCCAACCGAAGCTTGAGCAGCAGCTGGTGGGCCTCGAGGTGGCACCCGAGGTGCGGTTGGGAGGCCAGCAGCTCGGCCAGCCGCCCCAGCCGAGCCGGCGCGCCGCAGAGATCCCCGCTCACCGCCAGCAAGGTGGACAGCGCGATCGCCTCGTTCCCGCGGTGCTCCGCCCGACCCGCGAGCGCCAAGGCTTCGGTGGCGAACGCCACGGCGCGAGGTTCGTCCGCCTGAAAGTAGGCGGCGTAGGCTCCGATGATCGAGGCCGTCACCACCATCCAGGGTTCGACCCAGCGCCGCCCGGTGGCCGCGACCTCCTCCGCGGCGACGAGCGCGCTCGGCTGGTCCAGATCGTCGACCTCCAGCGCTTGGAGCCGCATCCAGGGGGCGAGCCGGTGACCCAGTCGCGCCAGGCTCTCGGCCACCCGGCGCGCGACCGCGCGGGCCTCGTCCCCCCGGCGCACGCCGCGCAGGGCGCGGTACCAGTGCAGGCCCACCACGGCCGTCCCGAGCTCGTCCCCGCTCGAGTGGAACGCTCGGTCCGCGGCGCTGAGCGCGCATTCGGCCGCCGCCGGGTCCCCCACCGCGAGCGCGGCCAACCCGCGGACCAGGTCGATGGCGCCGCAGAGGCGGGGCGAGGGAGCTGGGCCCACCTGCGACAGGGCCGCGAACGGATCCTGCCCGGCGAGCCCCCGGTACTCCGCCAAGTCCACCAGACACCAGTCCAGCACGGCGCCGCCGACCTCCCGCGCCTCCTCCACCGCCCGATCGGCGGCGGCGATCGCCTGGTCGTACCGGGTCCGCCGAGCCTCGATCCGGGCCCGGATCGCGTGGCCCCGAGCCCGCCACGCTCGGTCCGCCGGGGTCCGCGGCAGCGCGAGGGCCGACGCGAGCTGGTCGAACAGCGACGCGGACCGGCCCACGGCAAAGGCCAGGGGGGCGACGGCAGCGCCTGCGCGCAGCGCCCCGAGTGCGTCTCCCGCGGACAACGCCTGGCGCAGGATCTCCTCCAGCAGGCCGCGACGAACCGGCGCGTCGCGGTCGACGTGGAGCGCCCACGTCGGGCCGTCCGTGAACCCGCCGAGCGCCCGCTGTGCGAGGTCGCGGCGCGACGGTTCGACCTGGCCGGCGTCCTCGATGCGGGCCTGCGCGAAGTCCCGCACTGCGTGAGGGAGCGTGAAGACCCGGTCGTCCGGGGGCCCCTGGGTCCGGACCAGGGACCGCTCCACCAGCGAGGCCAGCGCCCGATCGGTGTCGGCGCCGAGCCAACGCGCCGTCTCCAGGTCGAACACGACCGGGTAGCCCGCCGGGTGGGCCAGCACGCGCCGTTCCTCGGGGTCCAGCGCCCGCCACGACCGGTCGATCTCGCTCCCGGTGACCGGCGGGCCCTGGTCCAGCGCCCCGAGTCCGAGCGCGCGGACCCGCGCCGCCATCAAGGTGACCGCGAGCGGATTCCCGTCCAGAGCGGCGATTCGAGCGCGGAGACCTGCGTCGAGCGGGACCCCTGCGAGCGCCGCGAACAGCGCCTCCGCGTCGGACGGGGCCAGCGCTTCGACCCGGTCCACCCGCTCTCCCGCCAGCCCGATGGGGCGCCTCGCGGTCACCAGCACCCGCAGGTCGGGCAGGGCCGACCGCACCTCCTGCTCCAATCGGGCGAGGTGCGGGTGGCCGTCGGCGTCGTCCAGCCACAGCAGCGGGGTCGGGCCGGCGCGGCCCGCGAGCGCCTCCACCAACCGGGTCCGCTCCACCAGCTGCAGGTCCGCCCCGGCGGCGACGGCGCTCCAGGGGTCCTCGGGGTCGGCGGACCGCAGATCGACCCGCCAGGCGGTCCCGGACCACCGCGCGGCCAGCTGCTCCGCTGCCCAGCTCTTGCCGATCCCCGGCTCGCCCGTGAGGCACAGCGTCCCCGGGCCGCGTTCGAGCCAGACCAACCACCCGCGCAGCTCCCGTTCCCTCGCCATCGCGGACCTCGATGGCCGATCCTACGTCGAGCATCGCTACCAGGGCAGGTCGGAGCCCACGCAATGGGAGCGGCACGCGCCTCCGCCGTAGGTCGTGGTGCCGTAGTACGAGGCGTAGGCGCACCAGGCGTAGGTGTTGACCGAGGCGAACGCCGACGGCGGATCGTACCACGCCTGCCCGATCGCGAGCGGATCGGTCAGCCCGGTCAGGGTCTCGATCTCGGTGACGCAGGCCCCGGTGGGGACGGCGCCGCCGAGGAAGCAGTCGTAGAGCGGCGTCGCACCGCAGTAGCACAGAGACGGGTCCTGCTCCGCGCAGTCCGAGCTGTCCATGCAGGTCTGGTAGGCGTCGCAGACGCCGCCCGTGCACCACTTCGCCAGGGTGTCCCAGGTGGTGCAGTAGGTGGCCATGCAGGTGGCGCACTCGGCCGTCACCCCGGTCGCGGTGTCTCCCGTCTCGGACTTCGCGGTGTCTCCGGTGGTCCCGGTGGTCCCGGTGGACCCGGTGGACCCGGTGGGAGTGGTTGGGCCCGGCGGCGTGGGGACGGTCCCAGGCGGGTCCGAGTCGGTGTCGACCGACGGCTCGGAGGGGCTGGTGGGGTCGGCGGGCGTGTGCGGCGGCGCCGCGCAGCCCACCAGTATCCATGTCCAAACGGGCATCGTTCCTCCTGGAACCTCCACCTACCGCGCGCCTCGCGGGCGGCCCGACCATGTCAGGCGATGTCAGGCCCGGCTCGGCATCCTCCCAGGCGGCGAGGAAGGAACACCGACCGTCGACGTCCGTCACCTCGACCGACCCCGAACTCGATGACGTCGGGATCGTGGCGCGGCACACCCCTTGCATGGTTGGCCCCGGGGGGCGTCGATGCCGGGGTGGTTCGTGTGGGTGGCTTGTGCGCGGGTCCCGCTGCCCGAGGTGCAGATCTTCGGCGGCTCGGACGAGGTGCGCGCCGCGATCCGAGAGGAGCTCGTCGCGTTCGACCGCTGGGTGGGCCCCGGGCGGCTCGAGGTGGCGAGCGTCGCGGTCGAGCCGCTCGGCGCGTTCAACGGCCTGTACCAGCCCGGGACCGGCCGGGTGCACGTGGCGAGCGCGCTCGGCCCGCTCGACGTGCGCCCGGTGGTCCGGCACGAGCTGTGCCACGCGCTCGACTACCACGAGGACCTGGTGGAGCACCCGGTGGAGCCGTTCACCACCTGGCAGCACACGGTCGCCGAGGAGGAGGGCCTGTCCGATCGGGCCGCCCGCTCCGAGGTGCTGGCGGAGGGGTGCGAGTGGGGCCCGGAGGCCGCCGCCGCGCTCGCCGAGGGCTGCCCGGGCGAGCCGGCCGAGTCGACCGAGCTGTTCGCGTTCCTCCGCGACGAGGTGTGGGCGGCGTTCGAGCCGGTGACGGCCGCCGGGACCCTGGCGCCGACCGCCGAGCCCGGGCTCCCGTCGGTGGAGCTCGCGCCGCCGGAGCCGTGGGAGGCGTTCGTACTCGCGCCGACCCCCTCCCCCCACGCGGTCACCCTGAGCCGGCTCGAGGCCGCCGGGTGGGTCGCGTCCAGCCACGACGTGTGGACCGGGGAGGCGCTGCCTGCGCTCGTCCCCGCGCCCGACCGGCCGCTCGAGCTGCGCGGCCCCGACGGCGCGTGGGTCGAGGGGGGCGTCACCCGCGTCGACGGCTCGGGCGCCGCGTTCGTCGACTACGACCACCCGCTGTTCGGCCTGTCGTCCCGGGTGTTCACCGCCGACGAACACGGCTGGTCCCCGCTGTCCGGGGTGTGCCCGCCGGCCGAGCCGGCGATGCGCGAGCTGGTGGTGGCGGCCGACCACCTGTGGCTGGCCGAGGGCGACGGCGAGACGATTCGATGGGGACCGCTCGACTAGTTGCCTAGAACAGAGATTTTCGACGATCTGGAGGCTGGGATGTTCGCTGTGCTGTGGGCCGCGACCGAGGCGGCGGCGGGTTGCCCCCCGGTGGAGATCCGGCCAGGCTTCGGCCACCGGTGGACCGTGGACCACCCGGGGGGCCCGGCCGACCCGCTGTGGGTGGTGACCTGGCAGTTCGTCCTCGGGGGCGAGCGCCCTGGGGTGTTGTCGACCGCCGACACCCGGCTGGAGGTCGCCCTCGCGTCGGGCGCGCTGTTCGACGCGGCGCTGCTGGTCGACGCGGCCCCGGAGCCCTCCGACGCGACCGGGCTCGCGCTCACCGCGTACACCGCTACGTTCGCCCTGACCGAGGCCGACGTGGCGGCCCTGGCGGCGTCACCGGTCACCGCCGTGACGATCGAGCGCGGCTCCGAGCCCCTGCTGCAGCTCGGCGCCAGGAGCGCCGAGTGGAGGACGCTGCCCGCGCAGGTGCGGTGCGTGCTGGACCAGCACGGCGGCGCCTGAGCCGTACCCGGGCGAGGGGTCGCCATCGCGCCGCTCGGGCCGGTGCGATACCGGGCGAACCGAGGTTGGACATGACGCCCGAACAGTCCGCGGTCGCGATGTCGCCGATCTTGCTCGCCGCGATGGTCGCGGAGCACGCGACGCTCCGGTGGCTCGGTCGCCCCGGCTACAGCCACCGTCGCACCGTCAACAACCTCGGCGTGATGCTCGCGTCCCGGGCCGTGTTGTCCGCGTTCGGGCTCGTGCCGCTGCTCGGCTACGGGTGGATGCGCGAGCACCTCGGGCTGCTGACCTGGCCCGAGAGCGGCCCGCTCACCTGGGCGGCCGCGTTCGTGGCGGTCGACTTCACCATGTACTGGCGCCACCGGGCGGCCCACCGGGTGGCGGTGCTGTGGGCGGTCCACGCGGTCCACCACCAGAGCCGCGACTACAACCTCGCGGTGGCGCTGCGCCTGTCGTTCTTCCAGGACGCGTTCCTGATCGGCGTCCCGCTCGCGATCCTCGGGCTCCCGCTGGGGCCGGTCATGGCCTGCTGGCTGCTCGGCAACGTGTACCAGTTCTTCCAGCACACCGAGGTGATCCCGAAGCTCGGGTGGGTGGATCGGTGGATCATGACCCCGAGCAACCACCGGGTGCACCACGGGTGCAATCCGCGGTACCTCGACAAGAACTACGGCAACATCCTGCTGATCTGGGACTACCTGTTCGGGACGTACGTGCGCGAGGACGAGCCGGTCGAGTTCGGCGTGCTGACCGGCCTCAAGACGTACGACGCGAGCGAGAACGGGCTGGAGCCGTTCCGCTCCCTGCTCGCGAAGTCGCGCGCCCAGTCGACGGCGTGGGACGCGATGAAGGTCCTGGTGTCGGCGCCGGGGTGGGTCCCAGGGCGCGGCGAGGAGGTCCCGGCGCTGGTCGCCGACCCCGAGCCCCAGCGGAACAACCCGGTGTCCGCCCGCCACCGCGCCGTCGCCACCGGGCTGATGGTGGCCGCGTTCGTCAGCACCTCGGGCCTCACCTGGTTCGCCGATCGGTGGTCGGTGGTCGCGCGGTTCGCGGCGCTCGGGTGCTCGGTGTTGTTGCTCGCGGTCGCCGGGGTCGTGCTCGACAACCAGCCGGTCGAGCCGCTCCCGGCCGACACCGCCCTCGGCGCGGTGCGGGCGCGGCTCGCCGCGTGGGTGTTGACCCTCGCCGGGCCTGACGCCGAAGGTCCGCTGAAGCGGCTCGGGCGCGCGCTGCGCGGGTCCGACCGATGAGCCCGAACCAGGTCGCGGTGGTGTTGACGCCGGTGTTCCTCGGGTTGATGGGGCTCGAGTGGCTGGTGGCCCGCGCGCAGGGGTTCGCGGCGTACGCGCACCGGCAGACGTTGAACAACCTCGGGGTGTTCGCCGGCGCGCGCGCGTTCCTGGCCGCGCTCGGGCTGGTGCCGCTCGCCGGGTACGCGTGGCTGCTCGACCACGTCGCGCCGGTGCGGCTCCCGTCCGACCACTGGGGCACCTGGGTGTTCGGGTTCTTCGTGGTGGACCTCGCGATCTGGCTCCGCCACTGGGCGGCGCACCGCACCGGGCTGCTGTGGGCGATGCACGCGGTGCACCACCAGAGCCGCGAGTACAACCTGTCGGTGGCGTCGCGGCTGTCGTGGTTCGCCGACACGGTGCTCGTCGGCCTGCCGATGGTCGCGCTCGGGCTGCCGCTCGAGGTCGCGTCGACCTGGTTCGTGGTCGGCAACCTGTGGATGTTGGTCCAGCACACCGAGACGATCGGCAAGCTCGGGTTCCTGGACCGGCTCCTGGTCACCCCCGCGAACCACCGGGTCCACCACGGGTGCAACCCCGCCTACCTCGACAAGAACTACGGCGGGATCCTGGCGGTGTGGGACCACCTCGCCGGCACGTTCGAGCCCGAGCGCGAGCGCGTGGTGTACGGCGTCCTCACCGGGCTGAACACCTGGGACGCCACCGAGAACAACCTCGAGCCGTTCCGGCGCCTGTGGCGGAAGATGGCCGCGGCGCCCTCGGCGTGGGTCGCCGCGCAGATGTTGTTCCGCCCCCCGGGGTGGTCACCGGTGGGCGGCGAGGCGCCACCCGTCCAGCAGGCCGACGCCGCGCCGCTGGAGCGACGGCCATCCGCGGTGGTGCGGGCGATCGCCACCGCGGGCACCCTCGCGGCGCTCGCCGGCGGAATGGTGGTCTCGTGGAACGCCGAGTCCTGGCCGTGGGCGCACCGGATCGCCGGGTGCGCGGCGGTGTGGCTGGCGATCGCCCTGTCGGGCGTCGCGCTCGACATGCGGCCGGTGGCCCCGGTCCCGATGCCGACGCTCGCCGGGAGGCTGCAGGCGGCCGGCTCGGCCGCGCTGTTGACCCTCGCAGGGCCGTACGCGCGCGGCCCGCTGTACCTGGCCGGGAAGTGGCTGGAGCCCCGGAGCTGAAAACGTGTCGGTCCCCTCTCCCCTGCGGGGGAGAGGTGGATCGACGGGATTCAGGTTCGATCGAGGTCGGACAGGACCGCGAGCACACGCCGCAGCACCTCCACCGAATCTTCCCCGAGGGCGCCCGCCGCCACTTGCTCGACCTGCCCCAGGACCCTGGCCGCGACGGGCTCGAACCTCCGCGCCTTGTCGGTGAGCCACACCCGGGTAGCCCGCGAGTCGTGCTCGTCGGCGGCCCTCACCACCAGCCCATCGCGCTCGGTGGCGCGCACCAAGTGGGTGATCGTCTGCTTCGACAGGCGTGCGCGCCGCCCCACCTCACCCATCCGCAACCCGTCCTCTTCGTACAGCGGCACCAGCACCGAGCCGTAGGACGGGCGCACCTCGGGGAACCCCTCGGCGGCGAACCGCGCGACCACCAGCTCGTTCCAGCGTTGCGAGGCCTTGGCCAACAAGTAGCCGACATCGGCTCGGGTCACGGAGCTCACGACCTGCAGTAACCCCGGTGGACGACGTTGGACGTCCCCGTTAGTCCGAAGTGGGACCATTTAGTCCCACATGAGACCAAATGGAGGTCGGATGTCGATGGATCTGGCGAGCCCCGAAGCCACGATCGGGCGGTTCTCGGACCTGCTGTCCCGCGGGGATCTCCCCGCGATGCTCGCGATGTACGAGCCTGAAGCGGTGTTCGTCCCCGAGCCCGGTCGTACGGTGTGCGGGCGGGAGGAGATCGGTCGGGCGCTGGGCGCCTTCCTCGCTCTCCGGCCCGCGATGACCGGACGGCCGGTGAAGACCGTGACCGCGGGGGACACCTCGATCGTTCACTACCGGTGGGAGCTGCGGGGGCTGACCCCGGCCGGGGAGCCGGTCGAGCTGGCCGGGACCAGCACGGACGTGCTGCGGCGCCGCGACGACGGCACTTGGGGCATCCTCGTCGACGACCCTTGGGGTTCGGCGGTCCCGAGCTGAAGACTCACCGGTTGGCGGGCGCGTACGCCTCCCCGCGGAACGTCTGCACCTCGACCCCCGCCGCCTCCAGGAACGCGGTGGGCAGCACCCCGCCGGCGAAGATCAGCACGTAGTCGTTCAGCATCGCCGTCCTCTGGGCGGGCTCGGTCTCGAGGATCACCTCTCGCTCGCCGATCGCCACCGGGCGGCTCGCCAGCAGCAGCTGCACCTGGTTCGCCGCCACCGCCCGATCGAGCCGGTGCTGGTTCTTCTTCTTGATCCGGTCGAACACCTTGCCGCGGTACGACAGGCTGACCTTCGCCCCGGCCTCTCCGAGGGCGACCGCCGCCTCGACCGCCGCGTCACCGCCGCCCACGACCAGGCACCGGGTCCCGGCGTACCGCTCGGGCTCGAGCAGCCGGTAGGTGACCTTGCCGAGGTCCTCCCCTTCGATGCCGAGCTTCCGCGGGGTCCCGCGCCGCCCGATCGCGAGCACCACGCGGTGGGTCCGGATCGGCCCGGCGGTGGTGTTCACCTCGAACACCCCGTCGGGTCCCCGGGTCACCCCCTCGACCCGCACCTCCGATCGGATGACCAGCCCGGTGCGGCGCACGATGTCGCGCCACTTCTCCAGCAGCTGCTCCTTGCGGACCTCGGTGAACTTCACCCGCCCCACCAGCGGCAGGTCGACCGGGCGGGTCATCACCAGCTTGTGCCTCGGGAACTGCAGCACGGTCCCGCCGAGGGTGTCCTGGTCCACCGTCTCGAACACGAGCCCGAGCTTCTTCGCCTGCAGCGACGCGGCGAGGCCCGCCGGACCGGCGCCGACCACCAGCAGCTGCAGCACGCCGGGGGTCTTCGGCGGCGGCTTGCGCCCGATCGCGGCCACCGCCTGCAGCGCCTGGGTCATCGCGTTGTACACGAGCCCCATCCCGCCGAGCTCCCCGACCACGTACACCCCGGGCACGTTGGTCTCGAAGTCGGCGCTCACCACCGGGATCTCGCTGCCGCGACGCTCGGTGCCGATCACGAGCTGGATCGCGTCGACCGGGCACGCGCGCATACACTCCCCGTGGCCGATACACGCGGTGGGGTTGACCAGCGCCGCCTTGCCGTCCAGCAGCGCGAGCACGTCCTTCTCGGGGCACACCGTGACGCAGCTGCCGCTGCCGATGCACCGCTCGAGGTCGACCACCGGGTACAGCGAGGCGGGCTCCGCCCCGGTGGACTGCGCGTGGGCGAGATCCGCCTGCGCCCGGCGCTCGGTCCGGGCAGCCCACCACAAGCCGAACACGCTGAGCAGGACCGCCACGACCGCGATCGCTCCCATCAGGCCCACCAACGCCGCCGCGATCCACGAGCTCATGACCGACCCCCTATCGCCAGCGCCCGGGGGTGTGGCTATGTGGCGCGCGATGTGGATGTCGGCGGTGGGCGCAGGGGTACTGGCGGCCGAGGCCCTCGCGATGGTCGCGGTGTACGTGGTGCTGCGCCCGGAGTCCGGCTCGGTGTTGAACGCGGTCGTGGGCGCCGCGGCCCTCGCGTCGATGATCGCGATGCTGGTGTACTCGGTGGCCCGCCGGTCGAGCGCGCTGCGGCGGGTGTTCCGGCTGTCGACCTGGCTCGTGATCCACATCTTCCTCGGGCTACAGGGCGTGCTGCTCGCGTACGTGCACTGCCTGCCGATGTTGTGGCGCCACGGCTGGCCGATGTTGCTCAACCCGGGCCTGATCAACCTGTACCTGGTCACGATCGTGCTCGTGTCCGGGCTGTTCGGTCGGTACCTGTACGCCCAGGTGCCGAAGGCGTTGGGCGGCCAGCATCTGGAGGCGGCCGCGCTCGACGCGGAGATCGCGGCGCTCGCGCCCGTCCCGGCCGAGGTGGCCGCGTTGTGGGCGCGCGCCCCGGAGCCGCGCGGCCTGTTCGGGCTGGTGCGGGCGGGGTTCGCCCGGCGCGGCGCGCTGTCGGCGCTGCGGCGGTTGAACCTGCAGGGGCCGATGAAGAAGGCCGCGTACCGCCGAGTCGTGCTCGAGCACCACCGGGCGGCGATCGTGACCGCTCAGCGCATCTTTCGCCACTGGATCGTGTTGCATCGCCCGCTGGCGCTCGCGATGTACCTGTTCTCGTTCGTGCACATCGCGGTCGCGCTGCTGTTCGCGTCGTCTTGGGGGTGGTGGTGATCGGTGCGCTGCTGATCGCGGGGGCAGCCCACGCGACCGACCTCCGCACGTTCTTGTCTCCCGGCGCGCTCACCACGGCGCACCAGGAGTTCGCGGGGGACTGCGACCGGTGCCACCTGGTGTTCGACGGGGTGCCCGACGCGAAGTGCCTCGGGTGCCACGAGGCGCTCGCCACCCGCATCGCGGACGCCCGCGGGTTCCACGGCAAGCAAGGGGAGGCGTGCTTCACCTGTCACCCCGACCACCGCGGCGCGTCGTTCGCCGGCACCACCGACGAGGCGCGCGCGGCGTTCGACCACGCGCTGACCGGGTTCCCGATCGCGGGGGAGCACGCCGCGCTGACCTGCGACCGGTGCCACACCGCGCCGGTCGGCAAGATGGCGGACGCGTGTGGGGACTGCCACGAGGACCCGCACGACAGCCGGTTCGGCCCCGAGTGTCAGGCCTGCCACACCGACGCCGGGTGGACGCCGCAGCGGCGCACGATCGCCGACCACGCGGTGGAGATGACCGGAGGCCACGCGGGCCTCACCTGTGAGTCGTGCCACCTGTACGGCGCGCACCTCGACCTGGCGACGGCGTGCGCCGACTGCCACGAGCAAGCCCACGGCGGGACGGTCGCGCCGTGTGGCCAGTGCCACCAGGTTTCGGGGTGGGTGCCGGCCGAGTTCGATCACGGGCCGTGCACCTGCGCGTTCCCGGGTAAGCACCAGACGGTCGAGTGCCTCGCGTGCCACACCGACTTCGTGTTCACCTCCACCCCGACCCGGTGCGGCGGGTGCCACGAGGCCGACCGGAAACACGAGCCGCTCGGGGAGTGCGCCCGCTGCCACAACGCCGTGTCGTGGTCCGACACCCAGTTCGACCACGACCGCTCGCCGTTCGCGCTCGTCGGGGAGCACCTGTCGGTGAGCTGCACCCAGTGCCACCCCACCGCAGGCCAGTTCCGCGACGCCCCGACCACCTGCGACGGGTGTCACGCCGCCGCGGGCACAGCGGCTCACGGAGCGTTCGGCGCGTGTGAGCCGTGCCACGCGCCGACCGGGTGGAAGCCGTCGTCGTTCGACCACGCGAGCGTCGGGTTCCCGCTGATCGGGCGGCACTCCGACACCCCGTGCCAGGCGTGCCACGCGTCGAAGGTCGACGGGTACCTCCCCCTCCCGTAAGCCCCAGGATCCCCGATGTTCGTCACCGTCGCACCGGCCGCACACGCCGGCTCGACCGAAGGCCAGGTCGCCGTCGACCACCTGTTCGCGCGCGGCGCGCCGTCCGACGCGGGCCAGCTCGTGGCCGGCGAGCTCGGCGTGGGGCTGCGCGGCTCGGTCTCGACCGACGATCGCCCGACGGACTGGTCGCTCCAGTGGGAC
>JBEBJC010001071.1:0-3045 GCA_040080105.1 Myxococcota bacterium | reverse complement strand
CGCCAGCACCGCCTCGCGCACCATCCCGTGCGCAAACGCCACCGTCCCCGGACCCGCCTCCGCCAGGCCAGCGACCACCAGCGCGTCGATCAGGTCGTCGAGGGTGTCCGCGCCGGCGACCGCCCCCCACTCGGCGGCGTCGACGGTGGGGCCCAGCGCCGCCGCGAGCTCGAGCCACCGCTCCCCTTCCGGCGGCAACGTCGCCAGCACCCGGTCGATCCGGGCGGTCCACGTCGACGCGAGGGAGCCCGGCAGCGGCGGCTCGCCGCGGTCGCGCAACCGGAACCCGTTCGGACCGAGCTCCAACAGCCCCCGCTCCGCCCAGTCCCGCACCAGGTGAACCGCGAACAGCGGGTTGCCGGCGGTCCGCTCCGCCAGCCGGGTCGCCAGGGGGTGCTCGACCTCGAGCACCGAGCGGACCAGCTCGCGGTGCTCCTCCGCCCCTAGCGGGCCGAGGTGCTCGAGGTGCACGTCGGGCCGGGCGGCGAGCGCGTCGACCCCCGCCCGCGCGCCGGGTGACTCGGCGAGCGCCTCTCGCTGCACCGTCGCGACGACGAACACCGGCGCGTCGAGCGCGAGCAGGCGGGGGATCAGCTCGAGCGCCGCGAGGCCCCACTGGACGTCGTCGAGCCACACCACCACCGGTCGCGCCCGAGCGAGGGCCCCGATCCACTCGGCCACCGCGCCGGCGACCGGGAGCGCCGCGCGCCGCCCGCGCCGCCCGACACACAGGTCGGTGAGCGCGGCGCACTGTGGATCGTCACGGCTGGTCCCGAGCGCCGCCGCGACCCGCTCCGTCGCCGCGTCCCGATCGAGCCCGGCGCAGTGCAGCTGCCCCTCCACCAGGGTCCGCAGGCCATCGCGTGGATCGGCGGACGGCGCGTGCAGCGCGCGCAGCACCTCGGCGCCGAGCCGCTCGTGCGCGGTCTCGCACACCCACCGGGCGAGGCGCGACTTGCCGAAGCCCGACGGCGCCTCGATCAACCACGCGGCTGGCTTGTTGCGCTCCACCACCCCCGACGCAGCGCCCCACAGCGCCTCGCGGACCGGCTCCCGCCCGACGAACCGCAGCTCGCGCAGGCCGAGGAGCCGCAGCCCCGCGCCGGCGACCGGCAGTGATCGCGGGGTCGGCGGGGTTCGCCAGCTCGGCGTGGGGATCGCCCGGTCCGACACCCGCGCCAGCTCCCGCGCCGCCTCGACCGCTCGCCCGAACCGGTCCACCGGCGCCTTCGACAGCAGGCGCCGGACCCACGCCTCCAGCCCGGGAGGTACCTCGAACCGAGGGGTGAACGTCGGGAGCGGGCGGCTCAGGTGGCCGTGCACCGCGGCGAGGCCGGTGCCGAACGGGGGGCGGCCGGTCACGGAGGCCCACGCGAGCCCGCCCACCGCGTAAAGATCGGTCCACGGGCCGTGGTCCCGGCCGCGGTCCTCACACTGCTCGGGCGCCATGAACGCCGAGGTGCCCACCAGCGGTCCGATCGGGCGGAACGCGTCGCCGTCGACCCGGTGCGGGTCGGACGAGTGGGCGATCCCGAAGTCGGTGAGCAGGTACGGCGACCGCTTCCCCCCGACCAGCACGTTCCCGGGCTTCACGTCGCGGTGCAGGATGCCGCGGGCGTGCGCGTGCGCGAGCGCCTCGAGCAAGGTGGACAGCACCGCGTACACCTCCGGCCAGTCCAACGCGTCGCTCCGCTCGCGCAGCGAACCCCCGGCCAGCTCCATCGCGATGTACGGCGCGCCCGGGTGCAGCCCGAGCCGGGGGTTGTGCTCGGACCCCGCGACCACGCCGTGATCGAGCACCATCGCGATCGCCGGGTGGTCGAGGCCCGCGACCGCGTTCAGCTCGCGCCGGAACAGAGTGGTCCCCGGCTCCTGGCTGACCTTCACCGCCACCGGCGCGCCGCCGGGCGTGCGCGCGCGCCACACCACCGCCGAGCCGCCGCGACCCAGCACCGACTCGAGCTCGAACGCGCCCACGCTCACCACGTGCGCCCCCCCACAGGATACGCGCGCGGCGGGTGCGCCGTTCGACCGGGATCAGGGCGCGCGGCCGACCCACGCGTCGGCCAGCGACGGGTACTCGACCAACGGCTGATCGTCGGTGATCACCCGATCGGCCAGCTCCCCGATGTACCGGTCCCCGTCGTACAGGCCGAACAGCCCTCCCTGCGCCGCGAGAGACACGTCGAGGGTCCGGGCCTCGCGGAACAGTCGGTCCGGGCGGGCCAGCACCCGCTCGAGGTGTTCGGGGGTCACGGTGATCGGGCGGTCCGACGCGACCGTGACGATCCCGTCGTACCAGGACACGCGGTACGCGAACAGGTCGGCCAAGGTGGCCTGCACAAGCCGGGTCTGCGCGTCGGAGCCTTCGTTCGAGTACACCGCGAGCACCCCGTCGGGCGCGAGGCGGGACTTCACCAGGCGCAGGTACTCGCGCGACAGCAACAAACTCGACCCCGCCTGGCGCAGGTACAGCGGCGCCGACAGGATCACGTCGTACCGGGTCTCGTTCAGCGCGAGGCCGGTGCGCGCGTCTTGCCACATCCACCGGACGTTCGGCTGCGACAGCGCGTCGAGCGTCTGCGCCGGGTAGTCGCGCAGCACCCGCTTCAGCGTGTGGTCGATCTCGTACCCGTCGACGTGGATCCCGTCGACGCCGGCGAGGCACGCGCTCGAGATGCCGACCCCGGCGCCGATCACCAGCGCGTTCCGCGGTCGATCGTGGTGGGCCGCCACCGCGCCGAACGCCATCATCCAGGTGTACGGGTGGCCCACGTGCTCGACGCCGTCGGTGAGGCGGGTGTGCCACAGCCCGTCGATGTGGATGTTGCCGTCGGCGAACACCTCGACCACCCCGTCGCGGCCCCAGTAGGTCCGATCGACCCCGTCGGCGGACGTCGTGGTCGTGGTGGACGACGCCGCGCCGATCGCGTGCGCGCCGACCCCGGCGATCGCCGCGATCGCCCACCACACGGGCATCTCGTACCCGACGAGGGTGAAGAACAGGATCCCGAGGCACGACCCGACGGTGTTCACCGCGGCGTA
>JBEBJC010001070.1:0-3052 GCA_040080105.1 Myxococcota bacterium | reverse complement strand
AGGTGGTGGTGACCCTCGGCACCGGCATGGGGTTCGGGCTGTACCTCGACGGCCGGTACGTCCCGAACATCGAGCTCGGTCACCACCCGCTGCGCGACGGGCGCTCGTACGAGCAGCTGGTGTGTGACGCGGAGCTGCGCGCGATCGGGGTGGAGCCGTGGAAGGAGCGGGTGCGGGGGGTGATCGACCAGATCCGCCACACGTTCGACTTCCGCGCGCTGTACCTCGGCGGCGGCAACGCCCGGTGGTTCGACGCGGCGGAGCTCGCGGCGGACGTGCGACGGGTCGACAACGTGGCCGGCCTGCTCGGTGGGGTCCGGCTGTGGGAGGGTGAGATGACGGGTCCTGCGGAGCTGGTCGTCCATGGCAACGAGCGGTCGCCGTTCGTGCGAAAGGTCCGGATCGTCGCCCACGAGAAGGGGCTGGGAGTCAAGCTGTCCCCGGTGGACCTCGCGAGCCGCGGCCCGGATTGGTACCGACGCTCGCCGATCGGGAAGATCCCGGTGCTCGAGCTGGAAGGGCGGTTCATCCCGGACTCGACCGTGATCTGCGAGACCCTCGAGGACCGGTACCCGGCCCCGCCGATGTACGAGGCCGATCGGCTGCGGTGCCGGATCCTCGACGAGCAGTGTGACGCGGTCGCGGAGTTCGCGGTCCACGCGTTCCACGCCCGCACCCGCGGAGACGAGGCCGAGGTGGCCGCAGCCCTGGGGCGCGCCGATCGGGTGCTCGAGGCGCTCGGAGCGGCGGTGACGTCCGACTGGCCCGCGTCGTTCGGGATCGCCGACGCCGCGCTGGTCGCCGCCACCGGGTACCTCACGTTCCGCCACGGCGACGGCTGGCGCGCGCGCCACCCCGAGGTGGCCCGCCACGTCGACCGGTGGTCCGACCGCCCGTCGGTGGTGGCGACCCCGGTCCGGGGCTGACGACTACCCGCGCACCCGCTTGTCGGCGTGCCGCTCGATCGCGAGCTGGATCAGCCGGTCGAGCAGATCGGCGTACGCCACACCGGTCGCGCCCCACAACTTCGGGTACATCGAGATCTCGGTGAAGCCGGGGAACGTGTTCACCTCGTTGAGGTAGATCTTCCCGTCGTTCTTGTCGAGCAGGAAGTCGACCCGCGCGAGCCCGGCGCCGTCGAGCGCCTTGAACGCCGCCACCGCCATCGCCCGCACCGCGTCGGACACCGCCGGCTCGATCGGCGCGGGGATGTGGTACTTGGTCTTGCCCCCGAGGTACTTGTCCTCGTAGTCGTACCACTCGTTGCCGGGGACGATCTCACCCACGATCGACGCCTGGGGATCGTCGTTGCCGAGCACCGCCACCTCGAGCTCCCGCGGGCTCACGCCCTGCTCGACGATCAGGCGACGGTCGTGCTTGCACGCCTCGTCCATCCCGGCCGCGAGCTCCGCGCGGTCGCGGCACTTCGAGATGCCGACGCTCGAGCCGGCGTTGGCCGGCTTGGTGAACATCGGGTAGGTGAGGGCCCCCTCGAGCGCGTCGAGCATCTTCTCCCGGTCGGCCTCCCAGTCGCGCCGCAGCGCCAGCTGGTACGGCACCTGCGGGAGCCCCGCCGCGGCGAACGTCGCCTTCATCACGCCCTTGTCCATCCCGACCGCCGCCGCGAGCACGCCGCAGCCCACGTACGGGACGTCTGCGATCTCGAGCATGCCCTGCAGCGTGCCGTCCTCGCCGTACAGCCCGTGCAGCACCGGCACCAGCACGTCGATCCCAGAATCGGGACCGAGGTCGGTCCGGCCGACCGGCAGCGACGCGTCGGGGAGCCGCCCCGGGCTCACCGAGGTCGGTCCGGCCGCCGCGACGACCCCGGCCTGCGGATCGCGGCCGAGCAGCCCGACCTCGGACGCTTGCTCGAGCGCGAGCAGCGGGTCGCCGCCCAACATCCACCGGCCGTGCTTGTCGATGCCGATGGGGACCACTTCGTACTTGTTCTTGTCCAACGCCGTCATCACGGCGCGGGCCGACTTCAGCGACACCTCGTGCTCGCTGTTGCGTCCGCCGAACACGACCCCGACCCGGAGCTTGCGACCCATCGGCCTCCCTTCCGCCCCGAGGATAGGCACGTGTCGGGTCCGGTGGCGGGTACGCGAGGGTTATCCGGCGTAGACCCTCGCGTTCTTCGCGGTTCGTCCGGAGAGGATCACGCGAGGCCGTGCGGCAGGCTCGGGTTGCCCTGCCCGATCGACCCGAGCTCGTCCGCGGCGCGGATCAGCGCCTGCACGTACCCGATCGCGCCGTCGACCGCGTCGGGCAGGGCGCGCCCGTGGGCGAGCCGAGCCGCGATCGCCGACGCGAGCGTACAGCCGGTCCCGTGGAACGGACGGACGCCGACCCGCAGGTGGCGCCACTGGCGCACCGGGTGCCCCGCGTCGACCAGGTGATCGGCGAGTTCGGCGGCCGAACGATCGGCTCCCGCCGTCCATCCCGGAGGGTCGCCGCCGGTGATCAACACCGCCGCCGGCGCGGTGCTCGCCCACGCGATCGCCGCGTCGAGCCCCGGCGCTCCCGCGAGCACCGCGGCCTCCTCGAGGTTGGGGGTGGTGATCGTCGCGAGCGGGAGCAGCTCGCGCACCAGCACCTCCTCCGCCCGCGGCTCGAGCAGCCGATGCCCGGTGGAGGCGACCATCACCGGGTCGAGCACCACCGGCGGCCGCTCACGCAAGCCGGCGAGGAACCGCGCGACCACCGACACGTGCGCGGCCGAGCCGAGCATCCCGATCTTCACCGCGCCGACCGGGAAGTCGTCGAACACCGCCTGCAGCTGCGCGTGCAGGCCCTCGGGGGGCACCGGGTCCACCCGGGTCACCCCGCGCGAGTTCTGCGCGGTGATCGCGGCGATCGCCGACATCCCGAACACCCGGTGGTCGAGGAACGTCTTCAGGTCGGCCTGTACGCCGGCCCCGCCGCCGGAGTCGGAGCCGGCGATGGTCAACGCGGTCGGGTACGGGGTCATCGGGGGTCCCGGGTGATCACCACCACCGTGCCGACGAGCTCGGGCGGCGGGGGGAGGGGAGGACCGGTCAGCTCGATC
>JBEBJC010001069.1:0-3057 GCA_040080105.1 Myxococcota bacterium | reverse complement strand
ACCCACGCCCCCACCACCGACAACACCGGCGTGGCCACCGCCATCAGGTACCAGTTGCCCAGGATCTGCACGGTGCGGCCCGGCGCGAGCCCGGACGCGTCCACCGCCGCCTGGGTGAACCCGGCGAGCAACACGTCGAGCGTGGTGGGGACGAGGTTCGCGCTGAACCCGCCCGACACGCCGGCGAACGCGGCGGCGATCCCTGCGAGGGGGTGGCGGCCGGACGCCGCGAACAGCGCGGCCGCGAGCGGCGGGAGCACCACCAGGCCCGCGTCGGCGGCGAGGCTCGCGTTCACCCCGACGAACACCACCCCGAGCGGCAGCGCCGCCCGCGGGATCCACCCGACGAACGTGCGCAGCGCCGCCGCGATCAGCCCCGACCCCTCGGCGACCCCGATCCCGAGCATCGCGACCAACACGGTGCCGAGCGGCGCGAACCCGGTGAAGTTCTTCACCGCGCCGGTCAGCAGCTGGCGGAGCCCCGCCGCGGTCAACAGGTCGACCACCGGCACCACCGAGCCGTCGCCGGGGTGGACCACCGACACCGCGAGCCGCGACAGCCCGGCGCTGGCGAGCACCACCGCGACGGTGAGGCCGGCGAACAGCGTGATCGGGTCCGGCAGCGCGTTGCCGGCCCGCTCCACCCGATCGAGCCACCCGAGGCGCCCGCTCACTTGCCGCGTCGCGGCTGGTACCAGATGAGGACCCGATCCTCCGGTCCCGGTACGGCCTCCCCACGCAGCAGGACGCTCTGCTGCACCTCGTCGTAGCTCCACCCGTCGGTGTACAGCGGCTGGCCGAACGGGTCCTCGCCGCGCCGGACCGACTCCTCGATCCCCCGGCCGCCCACCTCGACCGCGATGCTCGCCGGGACCGCCGGCCGCGGCAGCAGGAACGCGCGCGAGCCGCGCGACACGAGGTCCCCGATCTGCGCGAGCGCGTCGGCCCAGTTCGCCGGCCCGCACGAGGCGTCGTGCAGGTCGACGTGGAGCCCCCCGGTCGCGTCCACCAGGTACTGGTACCGCTGCAGCCCCCAGCTGAACGCCGCTGACGGGCACACGAGCTCGGCGTCTTCGTTCAACGCCGGGCTCACCACCACCCAGGTCATCGGGACGTCGAGCTCGCCGAACAGGTTGAAGTACGCCTGCGGGACGGCGTCGACCCGCGGCACGCGCGCGCTACCGTCCCCTTCGTCGGTGACCACCACCGGGATCAGCGTCGCGCCGGGCCGAACGAGCCCGGCGTTCGTACCCACGACCGCGGGCGGGATCCCGTCCTCGTCGAAGCACGCGTCGGGCGGATCGTCGACCGCGCGGCACATCGCGTCGAACACCGCCTCGAGGCCTTGCTCCGCCCCGCCGCCACACTGGCCGACCCACGCGTCGGGTCCACACAGGCAGTCCAGCAGCTCCTGGGTGACCTCCCCGTCGAACGGGTCCCCACACTGGAAGGCGTCGTCGGACGGGACGAGCGACCGGGAACTGAAGCAGGCGGAGCCGCACATCAGCTGCTGTACGAACGCGTCGGTCAGGCCGGGGTCCCCCTTCGCCAACACCGGACCCGCGAGCGCCCCCTGGCTGTCCGACGCGTCGATCGTGGTGATCGCGAGCTGGAAGTCCACGAACCAGCCGGGGTTCGCCATCGAGTCGGCGTACCGATCGACCGCGTCGGGCAGCCCGTCGGTGCCGTAGCCGTCCTCGCGCGCCACCAGCGCCGTCACGAACTGACCGAAGTTCTCGGCCAGGGCGAGCGACTCCTCGACCATCGAGTCCGAGTTGTCGATCACGAACAGCAGGTCCACGTCCTCCACGCTGCCGCCCCGCCCGTCCTCGATCAGGAACAGGTCGTACCGGTTGCACGCGGCCAGCCACGTGAGCATCACAGCGAGGACCCGCAGTACGACCCGTCGCCGAACGCGGGGTGCGGGTTCACCTCGGGATCGGAGTCGTCGCAGTCTCCGCCCGGGCCGGACCACGCGCCGTCGCCGTCCTCGTCGGGGTACACGTCGAGGGTGAGCGCGCCGAGGTCGGCGCACAGCGGGTTGCCGCACTCGGCCTCCGGGCCGCGCGCCGCCGTGCCGGAGTACCGGTACAGCCGGGTCTCGTCGCCCGACACGCCCACCACCGTGAGCGGGGCCGACTCGGCGGCGATCGGGAGGCAGAACTTCCCGCCGTCGGTGGTGGTCACCCGGTCCACCCCGACCGTCCCGGGCTCGGTCAGGGTGACCTCGGCACCGTCGAGCGGGTCACCGTTCTCGTCGACGACCGAGCCGCGCACACACGAGCCGCCCTCCGGCCGCTCGCGCCCGATCGCCCACCACCCGAGCGACCCGCGTTCGAACGTGGCGGTGTGGGCCACCGCGTCGATCTCCGGCTTGCCGCCGTAGCTCCAGTAGGTGGTCGACCCGCTGAACTGGTACAACCCCGCGACCGCGTCCGGAGCGAGCAGCGGCGACCCCGGATCGAGCTCGACCACCACCGACAGGTGGGCGTCCTCGGCCAGCGTCACCTCGGACTCGCCTTGGGTGGCGCGCACCACCAGTAGCTCGTCGATCACGATGCGAGAGATGTCCACGTCGTCGCGGATCGCGAGCAGGTCTGCCGGCACCCCGGTCCGGTCGGCCGCGCGCACCCGGTCGGCGCCGAACGTGTACGCCCCGTCGAGCGGCAGGTCCTCCGCCACCAGCGCCCCCGGGGGGATGGCGACGGTGAACCCGTCGCCCGCGACCTCGCCCTCCACCTGTGGGTCGTCGATCGAGGTCGCGTCGATCGGCCGCGGCACGAGGGACGCGAGCGACGCGGCCCCCACCACGATCTCGGGCGACGCGTACCCCACCGCGTGACCCGGCAGGCGGTGGGACACGCTCAGCCGGCCCGGCGGCAGGTCGTGGTAGAACACGAACCCCGAGGTGCTGGGGTCGGTGGGGCGGGAGCCGCCGAGGAACGACTTGCCCTCGAGCACAGGCTCGCCGTCGGCGGTGCGGTGGCCGATCACCACCCCTTGTTGCACCGGGAGCGGCGCGTCGGTGCCGGATCGGTCCCCCGCGCAGGCCCCCAC
>JBEBJC010001068.1:0-3059 GCA_040080105.1 Myxococcota bacterium | reverse complement strand
CGCGGAACGCGGCCACCGCCCAGGTCCTGATCCCCACCTCATCGCTTGACAGAACTGTAGTGACGTCCCCAACCCTCTCCCCAGAGGGGAGAGGGGGCCAGTTAAGGCTGGTGCAAAGCACGTTTTTTACCAGGTGAAAATGTGCCGGCCGATCGACTCCCCTCTCGATCCGCCGGGGAATTGTGCCGGCTGATCCCCCTCTCCCCCGCATCGGGGGAGAGGGCCGGGGTGAGGGGGCTCCCACCTCGATACCTGGAGCGGATGGGCAGTCTGTTCGGCGCGGCGTTCCGGGTCAGCACGTTCGGCGAGAGCCACGGTCCAGCGCTGGGCGCGGTGATCGACGGCTGTCCGCCCGGGCTCGCCCTCGACTGGCGTGCGGTGCAGGACGAGCTCGACCGCCGGCGCCCCGGGGCGTCGCCGCTGACCAGCACCCGCGCCGAGGCCGACCAGGTCGAGGTGCTGTCCGGGATGTTCGACGGCCGCACCCTCGGCACCCCGATCGCGCTGCGGATCGGCACCGGCGACGGGAAGTCGTCGTCGTACGACCCCCACCTGTACCGGCCGTCCCACGCCGACTTCACCACCGACGCGAAGTACGGGCACCGGGCGTGGCCCGGGGGCGGCCGGGCGAGCGCGCGCGAGACCGCGGCGCGGGTCGCCGCGGGGGCGGTGGCGCGCCAGGTGCTCACCCACCTCGGCGCGGGCGAGATCGTCGGGTGGGTCGACGAGGTGGCCGGCGACCGGGCCTCGGTCGACCCGTCGACCGTCACCCGCGCCCTCGTCGACGCGACCGACGTGCGGTGCCCCGACCTCGCGGCGGCGGCGCGGTTCGAGCGGCTGATCCTCGACGCGCGCAAGGACGGCGACACGGTGGGCGGGGTGGTCCGGTGTGTGGCGCGGGGCGTGCCTGCCGGGCTCGGTGAGCCGGTGTTCGACAAGCTCGACGCCGACCTCGCGAAGGCGCTGATCTCACTGCCGGCGGCGAAGGGGTTCGAGAGCGGCTCGGGCTACACCGGCGCGCGGATGCGCGGCACGGCGCACAACGACCCGTTCGTGCCCGACGCCGCGCGCGGGATCGGCACCTCGACCAACCGGTCGGGCGGGATCCAAGGCGGGATCTCGAACGGGATGCCGATCGAGGTCTCGGTGGCGTTCAAGCCGGTGGCGACGGTGTTCCACCCGCAGGACACGGTCGACGACGCAGGTCAGCCGCAGGTGATCTCCGCCCGCGGCCGGCACGACCCGTGTGTGGTGCCGCGGGCGGTGCCGATCGTGGAGGCGATGGTGGCGCTGGTGCTGGTCGACCACTGGCTCAGGTGGCGCGGCCAGGTCGGCGCGCCGCCCCCGGTGCCGTTGCGGGGTCGCTGAGCCCGTTACGCTGTCGGGCGTGGGAACCCTGCTCCAGATCCGGCGGTCGGCGCACCCCGAGCTCACGGCGGTCGCGGTGGTGGCGCTGGCCCACCCGGAGCGGCTGTGGGGGGAGGACGGCGCCGAGCGGCTCGCCGCGCTCGACGCGCTGTGGCTGACCGCTGACGGCCTGGTCGCGCGGGCGGCGCTGCACGCGGTGCGGATCGGGTTCCCGACTGTAGACGCCGCGCTCACCTGGGCGAAGGGGGCGTACCGCGCGATGGCCGACCGCGGGGACGCGCTGCGCGGGGCGGTGGTCGCGGGTCGGCCGGAGCTGCGCGAAGACCCGTTGACCGGGCGGGCGGACCTGGTGGGCGCGCCGGTGCTGGCTGGGCTCCGGTTGGCCGAGCTAGCGGCGCCGGGCGAGCTGCTGGTCGACGCGGAGGTGGCCGGGGCCACTCCGGGCGCCGCGCGCGCCGCGGGTGGGTGGTCGGTGCGGTGGGCGGCGCCGGTGTCGGTGGTGTCGGCGTTGCCGGCGCCGGCCGGGCCGTTCGTCGGGCGGGCCGCGGAGGTGGCCGCGGTCGATCGGGCGTCGCGCGCGTCGCCGGTGGTGCAGCTCGCGGGGCCCCCCGGGGTCGGGAAGTCGCGCCTCGCGCTCGAGCTCGCGCGGGCCCGGGGCGGGGCGGTGTGGGTCGACCTCGGGCCCGCGCGCACCGCCGCCGACGTGGTGATCGCGCTCGGGGCGGCGCTCGGGGTGCCGCTCGGCGCCGACGCGAACCCGGCGGCCGCGCTCGACCGGCTCGCGCGGGTGGTGGCGGCCCGCCCCGACCCGTGGGTGGTGCTCGACGACGCCGACGGCGCGGACGGGGTCGCCGACGCGGCGCGGGCGCTCGGATCGGTCGCGCGGGTCGTGGTCACCGCCCGGTCCGACCTCGGGTGCGGCGAGGGGGTGACGCTCGGCGGGCTCGCGCTCGAACACGCGGTGGAGCTGCTGCGTCGCCCCGGGTGGACCGACGCCGACGAGCGCGACGCGCTGGCGATCGCCCGCGCGGTCGACGGCAGTCCGCTCGCGCTGCACCTGGCGGCCGCGGCGTTCGACCTGCTGCGGCCCGGGCAGGTGCTCGCCCGCCTCGACGCGTGGGTCGACCTGGGCGCGGCGGTGCGGTGGGCGGCGGGGCGGCTCACCGACGACGCGCGCCGCGTGTTGTCCGCGCTGGCGGTGTTCCCGGGGGCGTTCGGCCCCGACGCGATCGACGGGGTGGTCGACCTGCCGCCGGGGCCGGCGTGGGCGGCGGTGCGGGCGCTGGTCGACGCGTCGCTGGTGCGGCGGGTCGACGGCGGGAGGTTCACCCTGCCCGAGCCGGTGCGGCGGGTGGCGGCAGGGTGGCTCGACGCCGGCGCGGACGCCGAGGCGGCGCGGGAGCGGCACGCCCGGTGGGTGCTGCGCGAGGTGCCGGGGTGGTGGAGCGGCGAGGGCGCTGTGCTGACGCCGGAGCGCGACGCCCGGCTGCGCGACGAGTGGGCCGACCTGGTCGCGCTGGTGGAGCGCTCGCCCGCCCACGCCGGGTGGGCCGCCGCGGCGCTCGACGTGGTCGCGGCGACCCGCGCGCCGGTGTCCACCCGGCTCGGGTGGCTCGACCGGGGGATAGCGGCCGCCGCCGAGCCGTCGCCGCTCGATCAGCCGGTCGGTCCCTTGCGCTTTGAGAAAGCGC
>JBEBJC010001067.1:0-3062 GCA_040080105.1 Myxococcota bacterium | reverse complement strand
TGATGAACAACCTGGATCCGGACGTGGCCGAGCGCCCCGAGGATCTGGTGGTGTACGGCGGCACCGGCAAGGCCGCGCGCAACTGGGAGGCGTTCGACGCCATCGTGGCCACGGTCTCCGGCGGTGTGGCCGGGGTGCAGGACATCTACCCGCTGGCGCCGTTGCAGCAGGGGATCTTGTTCCACCACCTGCTCGAGACCGAGGGGGACGCGTACCTGCTGCGCTCGGTCGCCGCGTTCGACGACCGGGCCCGCCTGGACAGGTTCCTCGCGGCGCTGCAGCAGGTGATCGACCGCCACGACGTGCTGCGCACCTCGATCCGGTGGGAGGGGCTGTCCGAGCCGGTCCAGGTCGTGCACCGCGCCGCGGCGCTGCCCGTGGTGGAGCTGGGTGAGGCCGCGCCCGCGCTGCCCACGCTGCTCGCCGCGACGGACCCGCGACGGCACCGGCTCGACCTGACCGTCGCGCCGCTGCTCACCGCGACCGTGCTGCGCGACCCCGAGACCTCCGAGTGGCTGTTGGCGTTGCTCACCCACCACCTCATCGACGACAACTACACGTTGCAGCTGGTGTTGGGCGAGGTCCGCGAGCTGCTGGACCGGGGGCCGGGGGGGCTGCTGCCGCCGGTGCCGTACCGGAACTTCGTGGCCCAGCTCCGGTCGGTGCCGCCCGAGGTGCACGAGCGGTTCTTCCGTGCCCAGCTCGCAGACCTGAACGAGCCGACCGCGCCGTTCGGCGTGCTCGACGTACAGGGCGACGGCGCCTCGATCGACGAGGTGGTCGTGCCGCTCGAGCCGCGGGTGGCCGAGCGCCTGAGGGAGGTCGCCCGGACCCACCGGGTCAGCCCCGCCGCGCTCTTCCACGCCGCGTGGGCGCTGGTGGTCGCCCGGACCGCCGGCAGGGACGACGTGGTCTTCGGCACTACCGTGTCCGGTCGGCTCCAGGGGTCGGCCGGGGCCGACCGCGCGCTCGGCCTGTTCATCAACACCCTCCCGTTCCGCCTGCAGCTCGGCGAGCGCACCGTGGCCGAGGCGGTGGGCGAGACCCACCGCCACCTCGGCGCGCTGCTCGCGCACGAGCAAGCCTCGCTGTCCCTGGCCCAGCGGTGCAGCGGGGTCGCTCCGCCGGCGCCCCTGTTCACCAGCCTGCTGAACTACCGGCACACCGAGCTGCTCGGCGCCACGTCGCTCGACTGGGACGGCGTGCGGATGGTCCACGGGGAGGAGCGGACCAACTTCCCGTTGACCGTGTCGATCGACGACCTGGGCGCCCCCGGGTTCGTGATCCACGCCCAGTGCGCCGCCGGGATCCGCGCGGAGTCGGTCGCAGGGCTGCTGTGCACCGCACTGGACGGCCTCGCGGACGCGTTGGCCTCCGACCCCGACCGCCTGCTGCGGCAGGTGACGGTGCTCGGGCCAGAGGAGCGGCACCGGCTGGTGTTCACGCTCAACCAGACCCAGGCGCCCTCTCCGCCGCGGCTGCTGCACCAGGTGTTCGAAGCCCAGGTGGACCGGCAGCCCCAGGCGGTGGCGGTCCGCCACGACGGCGTGGGCTGGACCTACGCCGAGGTGGAGGCGCGGGCGAACCAGCTGGCACACCGGCTGGTGGCGCTCGGCGTGCGCCCGGACGACCGGGTCGCGCTGCACCTCGACCGCAACCTGGGGCTCGTCGTCGGGCACCTGGCCGCGCTCAAGGCCGGCGGGGCGTTCGTCCCGTTCGACCCGACGTACCCGGCCGAGCGCCTCGCCTACCTGGCGGTCGACGCGCGCCCGGTGGTGGTGGTCACCGAGCGCGCGCTCCTGGGGAGGTTCACCCCTCCCGACGGGCTGCCGGTGCTTGTCCTCGACGACCCGGACACCGCCGCCGAGCTCGCCGGCGCGCCGGTCACCCCGGTGCTGGTGGAGGGTCAGACGCCCGAGCACCTCGCGTTCGTGATCTACACGTCCGGATCGACCGGCCGACCGAAGGGCGTGGCGATGCACCACGGTCCGCTGGTGAACCTGCTCGACTGGCACTGGGCCGAAGGGATCGACCAGGGGACGGGTACCCGGACCCTGCAATTCGGCGCGATCGGGTTCGACGCGACGTTCCACGAGCTGTTCTCGACGCTGGGGCGCGGAGGCACCCTGGTGCTCGTGGACGACGCCACCCGCCACGACCCGCCGGCGCTGGTCGCGCTGGTCGAGCGAGAGCACATCCACACCCTGTTCATGCCGTTCCTCGCGCTGCAGAGCTTCGCCGAGGCCGCCGCACACGCCGGCGCCGCGCTGCCCGCCCTGCGCGAGGTCCAGACCGCGGGGGAGGCGCTCCGCATCAGCCCGGCGATCGCGGCGCTGTTCTCGGGCGCGGTCCGCCGGAGGCTCCACAACCACTACGGGCCGACCGAGACCCACGTCGTCACCGCCCACACCTTGTCGGGCGACCCGGCGGGGTGGCCGGTGCTGCCGCCGATCGGGCGCCCGATCGCGAACACGACCGGGTACGTGCTGGACGAGCGGCGCGAGCTGGTCCCGTTCGGGGCGGTGGGCGAGCTGTGGTTCGGTGGGGCGGCGGTCGCGCGGGGGTACCTCGACCGGCCCGAGCTCACCGCCGAGCGGTTCGTCCCGGACCCGTTCCACGGCGGTCGGATGTACCGCACCGGCGACCTCGGCCGGTGGCTGCCGGACGGCGCGATCGAGTTCCTCGGCCGCAACGACTTCCAGGTCAAGATCCGCGGGTTCCGGGTGGAGCTCGGCGAGATCGAAGCCCGGCTGACCGAGTGCGCGGGGGTGCGCGAGTCGGCGGTGATCGCGCGTGAAGACGCGGTCGGGGGCAAGCGCCTGGTGGCGTACGTGCGGCTCGAGCCCGGGGCGGCGTGGTCGGTCGCTGGGGTGCGGGCCGACCTCGCCGCGCGCCTGCCCGACTACATGGTCCCGAGCGCGTTCGTGCGGATGGACACGTTCCCGCTCACCTCGAACGGCAAGCTGAACCGCCGCGCCCTGCCCGCCCCCGATGACGACGCGGTCGCCGCTCGCGCGTACCGGCCTCCCCAGGGGCCGGTGGAGGAGGAGCTGGCCGAGCTG
>JBEBJC010000112.1:0-13850 GCA_040080105.1 Myxococcota bacterium | reverse complement strand
GCGCTCGGGCGCTTGAGGGCGTCGCTCGGTGATCCGCTGTTCGTGCGTGGGCCTCGCGGGCTCGAACCGACCGAGCGGGCGCTCGCGCTCGCGCCGGTGGTGAGCCGGGCGCTCGAAGACCTGGCTGGGGCGCTCGACGGGACCCCGTTCGACCCGGCGCGCTCGGACCGGTCGGTGGCGCTCGGGGTGGTCGACCCGGTGGCGGCGGTCCTCGGGCCTCCGCTGGTCGCGCGGGTCGCGCGTGAGGCGCCGCTGCTGTCGCTGTCGCTGCGGACCTACGACGGGTCGCGGGGGTTGGTCGCGCTGGAAGACGGCGAGATCGACCTCCTGGTCGCGCCGTGTCCCCACCCGCCCGCGTGGGCGGTGGTCGCTCCGCTGTACACGACCCGGTGGGTCGCGCTGACTCGGCCCGACCACCCGTACGCGGCCGCCCCGTCGCTCGAGCGGTGGCTTGCGGCGCGCCACGTGGGCACGGGCTCGGGGTGGATCGACGGCCGGCTCGCCGCGCGTGGGCTCACCCGGCAGCTCGTGGTCACGGTGTCGTCGGGGCTCGCCGTGCCGTGGCTGGTGGCGGGCGAGGCGCTGGTAGCGACTGTGCCGGCGGCGTTCGCCGAGGCGGTGGCCCCGTCGCTCGGCCTCGTGGTCACCGAGCTGCCCGAGCTGGTGCAGGCGCCGCTGACCCTAGCGACGATCGTGTCGCGCCGGCGCGCGGATCGCGCGCCGGTCATGTGGCTCGTCCGCTGCTTGCGCGCGGTCGCGCCGGGGAGCGACCCAGCGTGAACTCACCAGGACAACGGGCTCCAACCCGTCTTCGGCACGATCAGCCCGACGATCGCCATACACATCTCGTCCTTGGTCTCCTCGCCCCAGTACGTGTCGTACGGCTCGGTCGCCCCGGTCGCCGCGAGGTGCGCCGCCATGTACGGGTTGGAGGTGCTGTTGTCGTACAGGCACTGCACGCGCACCTTGTCGCCCGGGTGGATCACCGGCAGCTCCCCTGCCCCGCCGTCGTACACGTAGTCGCGCTGCCAGTCGAACTTCCACCCCGGGGTGTGGATCAGGCACTCGTCCGGCTCGTCGGTGTGGTCGATCGTCACGAGCATGTCGGTGCCGAGGTAGTGCATGTGCGGGGTGATCGCGAACACGGTCATGTCGGCCGAGAACAGCAGCGAGGTGAACCACATCTGCACCGTCTCGAGGTGGTCGGGCACCCCGGCCGGGATCCGGAACTCCGCCCCGCCCTGGTCGTTCGGCCCGGGCTGGACGATCGCCCCCATCGGCACGTCGACCATGTACCAGGTGGTGTACATGGCGGGCTCGACCTCGGTCCACCGGATCCGGAGCTTGGTCTGGTCGACCTCCGAGGTGGTGCCGGTCGGGTGGTAGTGGATGTTCACCACCAGGCTCGCCCCGACCTCGATCGGGGTGCCGGTGTTGTCGGGCGAGATCACGGGCTGCACGCCGGGTGTCCAGCTGCCCACCATCTCGGTCGGGAAGATGTCGGGGAACCCGCTGCACCCGTACGAGCCGTCGGCGCCCGCCTGGCCGGCAGAGCTGTCGTTGCGGTCGTTCCACACGAGCACGTGGTGCACGACCTTGTCGTTGCCGGGCACCACCTCGAGGCCGGTCATGTACATCGTCGCGGTGTTCGGCATCGGGATGCGGAAGCACTGGTACAGGTCACCGCCGGTCGCGGGCACGGTGAACGGCTCCTGCAGCGCGAGCTCCACCGTGTAGTCCTCGAGGGACTCGACCGGGCGCAGCTCGGCGGGCACCGCGTCGGCCGGATCGCCCTCGGGCGCGTCCGCCGCGACCCACGCCGACAGCAGCGCGATCTCGTCGGGTGACAGCGACAGGTCGTCCTTCCACGGCAGGGACGGGGCACACACCTCGTCCGACACCGCGTAGAACGGCGGCATCGACCCGTCGACCACCGAGGCGAGCATCGCCTCGGCCCACGGGTACGCCTGATCGTAGGTCGCCACCGAGAACGGCGCGATCCCGCCGTCGCGGTGGCACGACCCGCACCGATCCGCGAGCAGCGGCGCCACGTCGGCGACCCAGGTGGGCGGGTCGTCGCCGCCGGTCGGGTCCGGAGAGGGCGGGTCGACCACCGGATCCGAGCCCGGATCCGCGCCGTCCGGGCCGACGCCCTCGCCGCCACCGCTGCATCCCACCGCCAGCCACCCGAACACCAGCGCGCGCATCGAAGACCCCTGGTCAGACCCGCGACGGTACAGGCCCTCGCGGCCTTCCGCCACTCGCATCCGACGACCCCGTCTGCGCCTCCCTCGTCGATCGATCGCGGCCGGGTCCGCTCACATCACCGGGGGCGCCCCGCCCCCAACCGCGTGCCACCGCGCGTGTCGGCGAGCCTCGCGCTCCCGGAACGACGCGAACTTCGGCGGCTCCGGCGCGGCCACCTCGAGCGGCACGCCGGTGGCCGGGTGGTCGAACCGCACCGACGCCGCGTACAGGAACAACCCCTTGCCGATCAACGTCTGGCCGGGCCGCCCGTAGAGGGTGTCGCCGAGGATCGGCGCCCCGAGGTGCGCCAGGTGGCGGCGCAGCTGGTGGGTCCGGCCGGTGCGCGGCCACAGCTCCACCGTGCTGATCGCGCCCCCGCGCAGGGCCGGGGTCACCGACACCGAGCGGTACTCGGTCACCGCGTCGCGCCCGTCGATCGGCAGCTCGACCACCCCCGCGCCGACGAGCTCGCCCACCACCAGCGCGCCGTACCGCTTGTCGACCCGCCGCTCCTCGAACAGGCGCCCGAGCGCCGCGTGGGCGGAGCGGGTCTTCGCCACCACCAGCACCCCGGACGTGCTCGCGTCGAGCCGGTGTACCGGTCGAGGGTCGGCGAGCGCGTCGGGCGCGGTCGAAGGGGTCAGGTTGAACGGCAGCGCGCGCTCGACCGTCCGACCCCAGGTGCGCATCGTGACCAGCCCGGCGGGCTTGTCGATCACCGCGAGCTGGTCGTCCTCGTACAGCACGGGCATCGACCGGGGCAGCGGGCGCACCCGCCGATCGAGCGGCTCGAGCCACCCGATCGTGTCGCCCGGCCCGACCCACCGGCTCGACTCCGACACCACGCCGTTCACCGCGACCTCGCCCCGGTCACACGCCTTGCGCGCGCTCGCCCGGGTCGGGAACCGGTCGAACCCGGCCATCACCTGCTGATCGAGCCGCCGGACCGGCGCCTCGGCGGGGACCACGTGCAGCTCGAGCGTGGCCCGCTCGGGCGGGACCGGGGCGCGCTCGATCACGCGCCGGCGACCGCGAGCTGACCACAGCCGGCGTCGATGTCGATCCCGCGCCGCACCCGCACCGTGGCCTCGACGCCGTGCTCCCCCAGCACCTCGGCGAACCGCCGCGCCGCCGCCCCCGAGCTCGCCCCGCCGGTGTAGCCGCGGGTCGGGTTGAGCGGGATCAGGTTCACGTGTGCGGGCAGGCCGGCCAGCAGCTCCCCGAGGCGCCGCGCGGTCGCCGGGTCGTCGTTCGTGCCGGCGATCAGCGCCCACTCGAACGTGACCCGCCGACCGGTGAGCTCGGCGTACTCCCGGCACGCCGACATCAGCTCGGCCAACGGGTACCGCTTGTTCACCGGCATCACCGCCGCGCGCTGCTCGTCGGTCGCCGCGTGCAGGCTCACCGCGAGGCGCACCTGCAGACCCTCGCGCGCGAACCGCCGGATCTGGGGGACGAGGCCCACCGTGCTCACGGTGACGTGCCGCGCGCCGATCCCGAGGTCGCTCATCAGGCGGCGGATCGCCTCGAGCGAGGCGTCGTAGTTGTGGAACGGCTCGCCCATCCCCATCAGCACGACGTTCGACAGCCGCTCGCCGTCGGCGCGGGTCAGGTTCGCGTACCGCAGGGCCTGCTCGAAGATCTCGTCGGCGGTGAGGTGACGGAAGAAGCCCATCTGGCCGGTCGCGCAGAACGCGCACCCCATCGCGCACCCCGCCTGGGTCGAGATACACGCGGTGCGGCGCCCGTCGTCGTACGGCATCAGCACGCTCTCGACCCGCCGACCGTCCGGCAGCGCGTACAGCCGCTTGATCGTGCCGTCGGTCGACCGCTGCTCCACCACCTCGGACAACACGCCGATCCGCGCCTTCGCGGCAAGCTCGTCCCGCAGCCCCTTCGGCAGGTCGGTCATCTGGTCGAACGCGGTGGCGCCCCGCTCGTACAGCCAGCTGCGGATCTGGTCCCCCCGGTACGCCGGGTGGCCCCACGACCGCACGAGCCGGCGCATCCCCTCGCCGTCGAGCGCGTACACCGAGCCCGCGTCGGGTTCGGACACCTACGCCTCGCCCACCGGGTTCGGCGGCCGGTCGGTCGGCGAGGCGGGCTCCTCCCCCGGCAACACGAGGGTGGACCCGGGGATGCCGAGGAAGAACGCGTAGTAGCTCCCGTTCTCGTCCGACGGGTCGAGCTCGGCGGCGCGGGCGAAGTGGTTCTTGCTCTCCTCGATCATCGCGCGGAACGTGGCCGGATCGCCGAAGATCACGTCGTCCTCGTCGGCCTTGCGCCGAAGCACCTCGGCGAGCGTGCCGTGGGCCACCGACAGCACCACGTTCTCGGGCAGCTCGTCGGTCCACTGCCCGCCGGCGATCAGCACCTCGAGCGCCTCGCGCACGTGGTCCTCCGCCTCGTCGAGCCGGTCGGTGTCGAGCAGGATCCGCGACAGCTCGAGCCTCGGCTCGGCCAGGCGCGGCTCGTTCCGCAGGATCGCGCGCAGCTCGTCCTCGGCGGTGTCGAGCCGCCCGGCGTCACGGTGCTCCATCGCCGCCACGAACCGCTCGGCGAGCGCTTCGAGCTGGCGAGACTCGGGGTCGTCCACGTCGGTCATCCGGCTCCCGTAACGCGGCGGTCAGTCGAACGGGGTGGTGAACGGCGTTCCCTTCGGCTGCGGCGCCGGCGGCGCCACCCGGCGGTACCGGACCTCACCGTCGCCCGGGGGCCCGGGCTCGGGCTCCCCTTCGACCAGTCCGGCCCCGAGCGCGCGCACCAGCCGCGGCGCGAGCGCGCGTCGCACCGGCGGGATCAGCACCAGCAACCCCACCAGATCGGTGAACACCCCGGGGGTGATCAGCAGCAGCGCCCCCACCAGCACCAGCGCGCCCTCGGCCAGGCGCGCCGCGGGCGGCAGCCCCCGCTGCAGGTCGGCCGACAACGCGGCGAGCACCGACAGACCCTCGCGCTTCGCGAGGTACGCCCCCACGACGCCCGACAGCAACAGCAGCAGGAACGTGGGGGTCGGGCCGAGCAGCGAGCCGAGCTGGAGCAGCAGGTACAGCTCCACCGCCGGCACCACGGTCATCAGCAACGCGAGCTTCCACCACATCGTCGCTCCTACCGCTCGGCCTTCACGGCCTGCCATTGCGCCTCGAGCTCGGCGAGATCGGCGTCGTGCACCGTGCGCCCTCGCTCGGCGAGCCGGACCTCGATCCGGCGGAACCGCCGCTCGAACTTGTCGGTGGCGCCGCGCAGCGCCTCCTCGGCCCCGACCGGCAGCCTGCGGCCGAGGTTCACCAGCGCGAACAGCAGGTCGCCGAACTCCTCGCCGATCGCGTCGGGCTCTCCCGCGGCGATCGCCTCGTCGAGCTCCCCGAGCTCCTCCCCGACCTTCTCCCGCACCGACGCGAGGTCGGGCCAGTCGAACCCGACGCTGCCGGCCTTCTCGCTCACCCGGTGCGCGCGGAGCAGCGCCGGGAGCGCCTCGGGCACCCCGTCGAGCACCGAGCCCGAGCGTTCGCGCGCCTTCCGCCGCTCCCACGCCGCGATCCCCACCTCGGACCCGGTCGACACGTGGTGTGGATCGAACACGTGCGGGTGGCGGGTCACCATCTTGTTCACCGCGCCCGCGACCACGTCCTCGAGGCGGAACGCCCCCTCGTCCTCCGCGATCCGCGCCAGCAGGAGGACCTGGAACAAGACGTCGCCGAGCTCCTTGCGCAGCTCCTGCGGCTCGCCCCGATCGATCGCCGACAACACCTCGTACACTTCCTCGAGCACGTACGGACGCATGGATTCGGCGGTCTGAGCCCGGTCCCAGGGACAATCCGTGCGCAACCGTCGCACGACGGCTACCAACTGGTCGAACACTTCCACGAAGCTCCCGCCCTGCTTCCCTTCTAGCGTCGTTCGTGGCACCCTGCCGTCGCGCCCGGAGCGCCCGTGTCCTCGACCCCACAGCAGTTCGGCGACTACCACCTGCTCGAGAAGATCGCGACCGGCGGCATGGCGGAGGTCCATCGCGCGCGGGCGTACGGCCTGGCCGGGTTCGAGAAGATCCTCGTCATCAAGAAGGTGCTCCCGTCCCTCGCGAAGGACGAGGAGTTCATCAACCTGTTCATCGACGAGGCGAAGATCGCCGTCCAGCTGCTGCACGTGAACATCGTGCAGGTGTTCGAGCTCGGCGAGGTCAACGGCCACTACTACATGGCGCTCGAGTACGTGCACGGGCTCGATCTCGCCCGGCTCGTGTCGCGCGCGAAGAACAAGGGCCCGTTCCCGCTGTCGCTCGCGCTGTTCGTGACCTGTGAGGTCCTCAAGGCGCTGTCGTTCGCGCACGCCCGCACCGACGACGACGGCAAGGCGCTGCACATCGTGCACTGCGACATCAGCCCGCAGAACGTGCTCGTGAGCTACGCGGGCGAGGTCAAGATCACCGACTTCGGGATCAGCCGGGCCGCGTTCCAGGCCCGCTCGCTGCACGACGTGATCCGCGGCAAGTACGCGTACATGAGCCCCGAGCAGGTCGACGGCAAGCCGCTCGACGGCCGCTCCGACATCTTCTCGCTCGGCATCGTGCTGTTCGAGCTGCTCACCGGCCGGCGGCTGTTCAAGGCGAAGACGCGCGAGGAGACCGTGGCGCGGGTGCGACGGGCGGAGGTCCCCTCCCCCCGCAGCTACCGGCCGGAGATCTCGGAGGACCTCGAGGCGGTCCTGCTCACCTGCCTCGCGGCCAAGCCCGACGACCGGTACCCGACCGCGGGCGATCTGCTGGAGGAGCTCGGGGTGCTGATGGTGCGCGAGGCGCACCGGGCCACGAACAACGACCTCGCCGCGTACATGCGCGACGTGGTCGAGAACGACCGCGCGGCGCCCGAGCGCAAGAAGGAGGGTGCGCTCGAGCCGTCGGCGGTGGTGGTGGTCGCGTGTGAGGCGTTCCCGCCGCCGCGCACCCTGTCGACCCCGAAGGCGTCGCTCGCGGCGTTGACCCAGGAGTGGTCCGGCATCGTGTCCGAGGCCGGCGGCGAGGTGTGGGAGCAGTCGGACGGGTCGATGTTGGTGTGCTGGGTGCAGGGCGAGCTCAAGGACGCGCTCGCCACCGCCGTCCGGACCGCAGTGGCGCTGAAGAAGGCCACGTCGAAGGCCGGGTACCGCCTGTCGGCCGGCGTGGCGCCCGGGGTGGCGCGGGTCGACCCGGACACCCACCGCCCCGGCGAGGGGTGGGAGCTGGCCGGCCCGTTCTACCTCGCCCGATGGATGATGAACCTGTCGGCCCACCGCGGCCGCCCGCTGCTCACCGAGGTGGGGGCGAAACAGGTCGGCGAGGAGCACCAGACGGTCCTCCTCGGGCGGATCTCGATCCTCGGCAACCGGTACATCAACCTGTACGAAGTGGGCTAGCGATCGCGGTCCGGGGCGCTCCGTTTCCCCTCGCCCGCCCGCCGCGGGCGCACCGCCGACGACGGGGGCCCCCGGCGCGGCATCGACGGTCGCATTGACACGATCGGCCGGTCCACGGTATCCGGGGCCCGTGCGCCGCGAGGCGCGCCGGAGGGATCGATGGGTTGGTCGGACAAGGTGTGGGCCCTGGTAGCCGCGACGCCGCTGGCGTTCGCGATCGCGTGCAACGGGGGCGGCTCCACGACGACCGACGCGCCACCCCCGCCGCCCCAACCGGAGTCGTCCACGATCCTGATCGGGGAGTACGGCTCGCTCACGGGCTCCGAGGCCACCTTCGGCCAGTCGACCCACAACGGCGTGACCCTCGCGATCGACGAGGTGAACGCGGCGGGCGGCGTGAACGGGAAGAAGCTCGAGGTCAAGGTCTACGACGACCAGGGCAAGAGCCAGGAGGCGGGCACCGCGGTGACCCGGCTCATCACCGACGACAAGGTCGTGGCGGTCCTCGGGGAGGTCGCGTCGGGCCTGTCGATCGCGGGCGGCCGGGTCGCCCAGCAGTACGGCGTGCCGATGATCTCGCCCTCGTCGACCAACGCGCAGGTCACCGAGGTCGGCGACATGATCTTCCGCGTGTGCTTCGTGGACTCGTTCCAGGGCTACGTGGGCGCGAAGTTCGCGACCGAGAACCTGAAGCTCACCAAGGCCGCGGTGCTGTACGACCAGGGCCAGGCCTACTCGAAGGGGCTCAAGGACGACTTCGGCAAGGCGTTCGTCAGCATGGGCGGCACGATCGTCACCGAGCAGGCGTACACCGGCGGCGACCAGGACTTCTCCGCCCAGCTCGGCTCGATCCGCGAGGCCGGCGCGGAGCTGATCTACCTGCCCGGGTACTACACCGACGTGGGCAACGTGGCGCTGCAGGCGCGCAACCTCGGCATCACCGCGCCGCTGCTCGGCGGCGACGGGTGGGACTCGTCGAAGCTCGCCGAGATCGGCGGCTCGGCCATCGAGGGGAGCTACTACAGCAACCACTACGCCCCGCAAGAGGCGCGGCCCGAGGTCAAGCGGTTCGTCGACGCGTACCAGGCCCGGTTCCACGCGGTGCCCGACGGGCTCGCGGCGCTCGGCTACGACGCGACGATGGTGCTGGTCGAGGCGATGAAGCGGTCGCCGTCGCTCGGCGGCAAGGACCTGGCGGCGGCGATCGCCGCGACCAAGGACTTCCCGGGCGTGACCGGCAACATCACGATGGATCCCGACCGCAACGCGCAGAAGCCGGCGGTGGTGGTGCAGATGAAGGCCGGGACCCCGACGTTCGTGGCGAGCGTGTTGCCGGCCGGGATGGAGGCCCCCGCTCCCGCCGAGGCGCCCGACGAGGGCAAGGTCGGCAAGGGCGAGAAGGCGAAGGCGGCCGACGGCGACGGTGAGCACGGCAAGGCCAAGGCCAAGGCGCATCCGTGAGCGAGTCGGTGAGGGCGCGGACATCGGAGACCGTGGGGCAGCGGCTCGCGCGCGCGGCGGCGATCGCGGTCGCGGTGAGCTTCGGGGCGCGGTTCGCGTTCCTCGTCGCGATGGGCGGCCTCACCAAGGCGCTGCAGACCTCGATGGACGGCGTCGCCGTGGGCAGCCTGTACGCGCTGATCGCGCTCGGCTACACCATGGTGTACGGCATCCTCCGGTTCATCAACTTCGCCCACAGCGACATCTTCATGTTGGGCGCGTGGTTCTCGTTCCTGGTCGCCCGGCTGTTCGGCTGGAAGGGCGACGGGAACGACCCGATCTGGGCCGCGCCGTTCGTGATCGTCGCGGTGATGGTGATGGCGGGCGCGCTCGGGTTCGTGATCGAGCGCGCGGCGTACCGGCCGCTGCGCGCGGCGCCCCGGATCAACGTGTTGATCACGGCGATCGGGGTGAGCCTGTTGATCGAGAACGCGGGCCAGCTCCCGTGGTTGCTCGGCACCCAGCCGCAGCGGATGCCGACGCTGCTGCCCACCACCCCGCTGGCGAACGTGGCCGGGGTGAACCTGCGCGCGGTCGACCTGCTGGTGGTCGTGATCGCGTTCTTGTTGATGGGCGCCCTCGAGTGGCTGATCTACCGGACCAAGCTCGGGCTCGCGATGCGGGCGGTGTCGCACGACAACCGGGTGGCCGCGCTGATGGGGATCCCGGTCGACATGGTGATCTCGGCGACGTTCGTGGTGGGCTCGGGCCTCGCCGCCGCCGCCGGGTTCCTGTACGCGACGAAGTACCCGGGCATCAACCAGCCCGCGCACGCCACGTGGATCCTGCTCGGGCTGAAGGCGTTCGTGGCCGCCGTCATCGGTGGGATCGGGAACCTGCGCGGCGCGATGGCCGGCGGGCTGCTGATCGGTCTGGTGGAGCTGTTCGGCGCGGCCTACCTGTCGCCGCACCTCCGCGACGTGTACGTGTTCACCTTGTTGATCGCGGTGCTGCTGTTCCGTCCGGCCGGCCTGCTCGGCACGGCGACGGTGGAGAAGGTGTAGTGGAAGCTCGTTCGCGTGCGCTGACCCCGCCGCTCGGCACCGGGATCTTGTCGGCCGCGGCGCCGATCGTCGCCGGGATCGCCCTCGCGGCCGCCCTGCAGTTCGCGCTGTCCGGGTTCCCGTTCTACAGCAAGGTCCTCACCGACGTGGGCATCGCGATCGTGCTCGCGGTCTCGCTGAACCTGGTCAACGGGTTCACCGGCCAGTTCTCGATCGGCCACGCGGGGTTCATGGCGGTGGGGGGCTACACCGCGGGCACCGTCACCTACTACGGCCACTACCTGCTGTGGGGAGACCTGCAGCCACACGGGCTCGGCACCACCGCGCTGTACCTGACCGCGCTGCTCGTGGGCGGGCTCGCGGCGGCGGCGTTCGGGTGGGTCGTGGGGCTCCCGTCGCTGCGGCTGCGGGGCGACTACCTCGCGATCGTCACGCTGGGGTTCGGCGAGATCGTGCGGGTCACCCTGCAGCGCTCCGGCGACGTGTTGTACTCGGCCGAAGCGATCCGCGAGGCGTCGCCGTGGACGCTGGTCACGAGCCTCGGGGGCTCCCTCGGGTTCACCGGGCTGCCGTTCCTCACGAACCTGTTCTGGGTGTGGACGATCGTGGCGCTCACGCTGCTCGTCTCGTTCCGGATGAAGCGCTCCGACCCCGGTCGGGCGCTGCTGTCGATCCGGGAGGACGAGGTCGCGGCCGAGGCGATGGGGATCCCGACCACCACGTTCAAGGTCCGCGCGTTCGTGTACGCGGCGTTCTTCGCCGGGGTCGCCGGCGGCCTGTTCGCGCACGAGGTCGGCACCACGCTGAACCCGCGCGAGCTCGGGTTCCAGAAGTCGTTCGAGATCGTGATCATGGTCGTGCTCGGCGGGATGGGCTCGGTGAGCGGGACCACCCTGGCCGCGATCCTGCTCACCGTGTTGCCCGAGCTGCTGCGCGAGTTCAGCGAGTACCGGATGGTGGTGTTCGCGATCACCCTGATCGCGATGATGTTGCTCCGTCCACAGGGGTTGTTCGGGGTGCGCGAGATCTGGGAGGTCCCGGCGGTGCGCCGGTGGTTGGAGCGCGCGCGATGAGCACCCCTCGCCTGTTCGTGAGCGGCGTGTCGATCGCGTTCGGCGGGCTGAAGGCGGTGTCCGACTTCGGCCTGTCGTTGCCCGACGGCGCGCTGTACGGGTTGATCGGCCCGAACGGAGCCGGCAAGACCACCCTGTTCAACCTGTTGACCGGGGTGTACTCCCCCGACACCGGCCAGATCGATCTGCGGGGGCAGTCGCTGCTCGGGCTCCCGCCGCACAAGCGGGCGGCCGCCGGCCTCGCGCGCACGTTCCAGAACATCCGGCTGTTCGGCGAGCTGTCGGTGCTCGACAACGTGCGGATCGCGATGCATCAGCGCACCCGCACCACCGTGATCGACGCGCTGCTGCGCACCCCGCGCTGGCGGGGCGAGGAGCAGGCGCTCACCGAGGTCGCGTTCGAGCTGCTCGGGCTGTTCGGGCTCGCCGACCGGTCGAACGAGCAGGCCCGGAACCTGCCGTACGGCGATCAGCGGCGGCTCGAGATCGCGCGGGCGCTGGCGCTGGCGCCCAAGGTGTTGCTGCTCGACGAGCCCGCGGCCGGGATGAACCCGCAAGAGAAGCAGGCGCTGCGCGAGCTCGTGCGGCAGGTCCGCGACCAGTTCGCGCTGTCGGTGCTGCTGATCGAGCACGACATGGGGCTGGTGATGGACATCTGCGAGCGGATCACCGTGCTCGACCACGGGGTGGTGATCGCGGAGGGCACCCCGCAGGAGGTGCAGCGCGACCCGAAGGTGATCGAGGCGTACCTCGGCACCGGCGCGGCGCAGGAGCCCCACTGATGCTGCAAGTCCGCGACCTCGAGGTGTTCTACGGCGCGGTGCACGCGCTGCACGGCGTGTCGCTCGACGTGAGCGAGGGCGAGATCGTGACCCTGATCGGCAGCAACGGGGCCGGCAAGTCGACCACCCTGCGGGCGATCTCCGGGATGATCCGCTCCCGGTCGGGCTCGGTGAGCTTCGGCGGGCAGGTGATCACCGGCACCGCGGCCCACCAGCTGGTCCGGCTCGGGCTCGCCCACTGCCCCGAGGGGCGCGGCGTGTTCTCCAACCTCACGGTCGAGGAGAACCTGCAGGTCGGGGCGTACATCCGCAGCGACCGCGACGGGATCAAGGCCGACTTCGACCGGGTGTTCGGCCTGTTCCCGCGGCTGCTCGAGCGGCGCAAGCAGCTGTCGGGCACGTTGTCGGGCGGGGAGCAGCAGATGCTCGCGATCGGGCGGGCGCTGCTCGCGCGGCCGCGGCTGTTGTTGCTCGACGAGCCGTCGCTCGGGTTGGCGCCCCAAGTGGTGCAGACGATCTTCCGGATCATCCGCGACATCAACGCGTCGGGCACCACGATCCTGCTGGTGGAGCAGAACGCGCACCAGGCGCTCGAGGTCGCCCACCGGGGCTACGTGCTGGAGGTCGGCCGGATCGTGATGACCGACGACGCCAAGAAGCTCGCCGCGAGCGACGAGGTGCGCAAGCACTACCTGGGCGTGGGTTAACGCACGCCGCTCCCGGCCCCACCCGAGTGGCGGAGGGAGCATGAAGGTGTGGATGGCGCTCGCGGGGCTCGGCGGGTGTGGAACGGACACGACCGCGCAGACCACCGACTCGGGCGACGCCCCGGCGACCTCGGGCGACACCGGGGCCGCCCCGTCGGCGTACCGGTGGGAGCCGATCGCGGTGGACGGCGTTCCGCCGGTGTGGGGCGCGATCGGCGCGGGGCCGTGGCTCACCGGCGGGCTCGACGCCACGCTCACGGTGCGCCCCGAGGTGTGGAGCGCGACCGGCGGAGACCCGGTGCAGGGGGCGGAGACCGGCGCGCTCGAGACGGCGCGGTTCTGCGGGTGCGCGCTCGCAGACGAAGGCCGCGGGGAGCTCGTCGTCCTCGGCGGCCGCGACGACGGGTACAACGAGACCGCGACGACCGAGCGGGTGGACGTCGCCACCGGCGTCGCGACCGCGGTCGACGCGGGCGGCGCCGACGACCACCCGGTCGGGTGCGCGGCGTTCTTCTCGCCCGCGCACGACCGGGGGTGGGTGTTCGGCGGGGTCGGCGGGATGACGTTCTCGTCCGAGACCTACCGGTACGACCCCGCAGCGCGCACGTTCGAGCTGCTGGCGGCCGAGGGGCCGTCGGCCCGGTACGACCCCGGGGTGGTCACGCTGCCCGACGGGGACGGGCTGGTGATCGGCGGGATGGGCGCCGCGGGGTTCGACGCGGAGGTGTGGAGGTTCGACGCGGACACCGAGACCTGGTCCGCGGTCCCGAGCCCGTCGACCCGCGTGCCCGACGGCCGACGGTTCCCGTGGGTGGCGCTGAGCGACGACGCCGAAGTGGTCGTGTACGGCTACGGCACCAACAGCTCGATGGGCGCGACCACGATGCGTGACCTGTGGGCGTTCGAGCTCGCGACCGGGGAGTGGACCCGGATCGATCCCGAAGGGCCCCGCCCGACCGCGCGCGCGTTCACGGCGTGGCTGCCGGGCCCCACGGGCAGCCTCGGGGTGCTGGCGTTCGGGGTGGACGAGGCGATGGCGTCCCAGACCGACGCGTGGGTGTTGTGGGGCCCCGAAGCCGGTCGGTGACCGGCGCGGTCGACCTCGACCTCGACCCGGATCGATCGCCCTCTCGGCCCGGGTGGTCT
>JBEBJC010001066.1:0-3067 GCA_040080105.1 Myxococcota bacterium | reverse complement strand
CAGCGCGGGGAGCGAGGCCTGCTCGTACGCGGTCCCGGTCCACCGCCACCCAACGGTCTGCGCCGAGGCCAACGTGCTGACGGTGGGCCGCTCGTCGTAGGTCAGCGCCACCGACCGCACCACGAACGGCGTGGGGCGGACGGTCTCGAACGCGTGGAACAGCAGGATCCGGCGGCACAGGCGGTGGCACCGCACGTCGAACCCGGCCCGGAACCACGAGAACGCGTCGGGGCGGGCGGGCCACGGGCGATCGGGCTCCAACCCGGGGTCGACCTGGTCGTGGTCGCCGTAGTCGAACACCAGGTGGAGCCGGAACGCCCCGTCGACCGTGTTCCCCCACGACACCTGCTTCGGGTACCGATACGCGACGCCGTTCCCGGGAGTGCCGCGATGGCGCTCGGCCGGGCTGGATCCGACGCCGAGGCGGTCCTCGGAGGCGTAGGAGTACACGACGACGTTGCCGCGCTCATCGCGCTCCTCCTCGAGCAGCCACTCGAACACCCGCCGCGGGTCGTCCGGGTCGACCAGCCGGGCGCCCTCCCCGAGGCCGTAGGTCCGACGCACGTTGTCCCGGGAGGTGGTCCGCCAGTGTACTCGGCCGTCGGCGCGGCGCGTCCAGCGCTCGATCCGCGCGAACCCGCCCTCGACCCGCGGTCGGTACCGTGCGACCGCGTACTCCCCGTCGACCCCCCCGTCGAGCCGGGTGGCGCCGGGGATCGGCACCAGGTCCTCCGCGTCCGACAGCACGAACACGTCGATGTCGTCGCGGTACCGCGGCAGCCCCCGGTCGGTCTTGCGGCGGATCGACGGCAAGGACAGGCGCCAGCCGAGCCCGAACGGGCCGTTGCCCGCGCCGGAGTCGTACGACAGCGACAGGGCCGGGGTGAACCCGCCCCGACCGGGCGTGAGCGGCAGCGGGATCCCGACCGATGCCGAGCCGGTCACCGGGATCGCCCTGACCTTCTCGCCCATGCCGGCGATGGCGCCCCCGCCCTTCGGCAGGCTCACCGCGGGCGCAGCGATCCGGAACCCGTCGGGCAGGGACCCGTCCGGACCGCGGCCCGGCGCAGGATCGCGCCCGAGGGTGCCCGGTCGGGGCGGTGACTTGCCTGGTGGGTCCATCGGCACCGCCGAACCCTACCTGACCCCTGCCCGCTTGCCCAGGCGCGACTGCCCGAATCGCAGCGAGGGCCTGCCAGTCCGCTGGAGCCTCGGTGCCTCGTCGCACGAACACCCAGGGTAGGTGCGCCTCCGGATCGAGATCCAGCCGCAAGCAGGTGGCGATGAATGACGCCGAGCAAGACGGCGGCGCGATGCGCCCCCTCCGTCCCGCCCGCGAACAACGAGCTCGGTCGCAACTGGGCGATCACCTGGAACTCGCGCTTCGAGGCCGAGTTGTCCTTGGGGATGTTGGCGTCGTCGAGGAACCGAAACGGGGCGGTCAAGGGAGGACCTTTGCCACAGTGTCCTTCGGAAGCAGCGCAGGTTCTACCGCGTTCATCCAGCCCAGGAACTTCTTCGAGATCGGTCGAGATCTGGGTGTCGCGCCAGGCGAGCAGGTCAGGTCCGGTCAGCCTCGCTCCTTCGCGATGGCGTCGGCCTCGAACATCTTGCTAAGGAACTGTCCGCCTTCGGCCGCGAGGATGGGCTGTACTGCCTCGGCATCTTCCAACGCCCGGCGCGGGTACGCGTGGCAGTTCGCCTCTTTGATTCGACCATCCCGTGTGGACGCGTTGTAGCGGCTCTCGGCGTCAACGAGCAGCGTGCCGGCGAATTTCGCCAGCCGCTCGGCCTGCGACTTGCCGCCCTTCTCCGCAGTGTACTGGAAGTTGACGTGGTCGCGGTGGTAGACCTCGAAGTGCCCGTGGTGAAGCCCCACGCCGGGCACCTGAACCCTGAACCCGGTCCCGTCGGTCCTGAACTGCCTGTTCGCCAGCGGGACGGAGGGCGCTCACCGAGCCGCCGTCTTGCTCGGCATCTCGTCCACCTGTCGACGGTTGAAGGTCGACCTCGAGGCGTACCTGACCTGGGTGTCGGCTTCAGCGACGTCTTGGGTGGGTTGGACACGGGGTTCAGCCTCTACGCCCTGCTCAGTAGTTCTCGGGTGGTCCGCTGTCTCACCCAGGTTGACACGGAGGGCGGCCGGAGGTCCTCGGTCACGTAAGGGCCCTTCACTCTGGGTGCAATCATCGACAAACCCCTGATTCTTACCGCTGGAAGAGCCGCTTGGACAGGAAAGCCTCGGCACCAAGTTCTGGGTTCACGGGGCGAATGGCGACAAGGTCTCGCGCGCCTTGGCGTAGGCCCACCGGACGTAGGCCTCGGGGCGTCCTTGGATCACAGCAGCATCTCGATCAGCGCGTGCCAAATACTCGTCAGTGGTCGCGGGACGGCAGGCCACCGAGGGCAGCTGCCGTTCGGGTTGGGCGAGCCGCTCGAGCTTGAGCGCGGTGGTCCGGCCGTAGACCAGGTTCGGCGAGATGGCCTGGGGAGGCACAAGCCCAGGATCGGTCGCCTCCCAGCGCAAGATGGCCTGGCTACCGGCCATCGTACACCACTGACGGGACTCAACTGAAGCACCCAACGTCAACCCTCGAGTCTTCTGGATAGTGCGTCTTCTACGTACCGGTGAACTTCTTCCATTCGTTCATAGTCATGCGGATCACGAAGAGGGGAGCGATCACTGATCGGAATGTGTTCCGTGAGTTCCGAAAGGCGGACAAGAACCTCCTCCGGCAGCGCCGTCAGAGGTTCATCTTCTAGATCGTAGTCCGCGTACATCAGGTGCTGGAGCAGGGCTACGAGGGTGAGTTCAACGTCCAAGTATTGCTGAACACCGCTCTTCATTCTACCCTCCGTCTCCAGCGGCTGCATTCAGAGCCCTAAACGCCCACATGCGTCTATTCCCTTCCCACACTGCTTCCTTGTGGAGGGTTCCTCCCTCAGCGCCACCCAGGAGCCCCCAGAGTATACACCATCGGGCGCTCACGTCGAGCTCACGACGTAACCGCAGTGGCGCACCCAGGACGAGCACAGGTCTGCGGTCAGCCTGCCCCACGCCTCGCCG
>JBEBJC010001065.1:0-3071 GCA_040080105.1 Myxococcota bacterium | reverse complement strand
CCCTCGGCGACCGCCGGAGGTCCCCCGGCCGGTAGTGCGGGTCCGCCGCGCGAACTGGAGGGTGGCCCGCGGCCGGTCCATACTGGTGCTCCTCACTCCTCGAGGTGCCGAATGGGTGGACAGTCGCTGGAGCGCGCGCCGGCGCGCGTGCAACAACCCGAGTCGCAGGCG
This sequence comes from Myxococcota bacterium, assembly GCA_040080105.1. Lineage (GTDB taxonomy): Bacteria > Myxococcota_A > UBA796 > UBA796 > JACKER01. The sequence goes on along the minus strand of JBEBJC010001065.1, from coordinate 2,900 downwards.
GTCCAGGCCGACGCCTCCGCGGTGGCGCAAGGCCCGACGCCACAGGCCGGGCAGCCACCGGACCTCGGTGCGGTCGAGCGCAAGCTCGCCGCCGCCCAGGCCGTGCTCGACGACCCGAACGCCCCGCTGCAGGAGGACGAGCGGGCGGCGTTGCGGGCCGCGATCGCGCAGGCCCAGGCCCAGCTCGGCCAGTACCGGGCGGTGTCGAGCCAAGGGGGCAGCCGCACGAACGCGATGGCCGGGATCGGGCTGGCCGCGACCGCGGTGGTCGCCGACGACGCCACCGGGATCGGGGTGGCCGACGACCCGCTGCTGATCCTGCTCGGGTTGGCGGCGCTGGTCACCCTGGTCGCGACCCGGCCCCCGGCCAGCTCGATCGAGGTCGATCAGGCGTGGAACGCGCTGTCGCAGTCGCTCCGGACCGTGGCCCAGCTCGGCACGGGCCTGGTGGTGCTGAAGATCAACGGCGAGAAGATCCGCGGCAACACCGAGCAGCTCGCGGTTCACCTGGCGCGGCTGCTCGGGCGCGGCAGCGTGGGCGGGTCGCCCTCGGGGGAGCCGCCGGGCAACGGCGAGAACGACCCGCACTGGTGGAAGGAGATCAAGGCGTTCCTGAAGAACATCCGGGACGGCATCGGCGACGGCTCGCGCAAGCAGGTGATGCGCGAGCTGCTGAAGCGGTTCACCCCGGAGCAGGTCGCCGAGATCGAGCAAGCCCTGATCGAGGCGGCGAAGAAGATGGGCGAGACCCCGCCGACGTTCCTCCCGTGAGCGCGTTCCACGCCCGTGAGCGCGCGCGGGACCTCGACGAGGTTCGCCGCCGGCTCGCCGCGGTGGGGTGGACCCCCGACGACGACCCGGAGGCGCGGCGGCGCGAGCTCGAGGGGGTGGCCGCGCTGGTCGCGCACGTGATCGAGGCGCACGCCTCCCCGCCGGCAGTGGTCCCCCCGGGCCCGCCCAGACCCGATCCGTCGACGCTCGACGACGCGCTGTCGGCCGGCGCCGCCGCCACCCGCCGGGCCGCGCGGGCGCTCGACCCGGCGCCGGAGGCGGGCGCGGCGCTGGTTCCGCTCGCCCACGCGGTCGCCGACGCGCTCGCCGCCGCGGTCGTCGCGCACCACCGGCTCGACCCGTTCGCCGAGATGGACGAGGAGGACGCGGAGCGGTCCGCGGTGCCCGACCAGGTCACCGCCCGGGCCGACGCCCGGGCGCTCGTTCAGTGCCCGACCTGCGGCTCGCCCCTCGGGCGCGACGATCGCACCGCCACCGGCACCTACTGCGAGGTGTGCCGCACGAGGTGGATCGAGCCCGGCTGACCGGTCAGAAGCACAGCAGCGGCTCGCCGTACCAGAACGAGTACCCGCCGCAGTAGATGGGGTCGTCCGACCAGTACTCGGTCGCGATGTGCACGCCCTTCTCGAAGTAGTGCTCCACCCCCGAGTGGGGGTTGTCGTCGCGGATCACCTTGAACCGGCTCCCACACGGCTCGGACCCCTTCGGCTCGAGCACGTCGCACTCGGCCCGCTCCGGATCGACCTCGGACGGCCCGGGGATCAGCTCGTCGTGGACGCAGTACAACGCCACGTCCGGCACCACACACGGCTCGGCCTCGGGTTCGGGACAGCCCAGCAACAGCACAGGGAGGAAGCGCATCGTCACTCCGGGGGAACGGCGGTCGCCCCTAACACGTCGGCGGGCGAGGTACGGTCGGTGCAGGGGGTCCGATGGGTCGATGGCTGGTGGTGGCGCTGGTGGGGCTCGCGGGCTGTGCCGGGGACCCGGGTTCGCCCACCGACACCGGGGCCTGCGGCACCGGGTACGGAGCCGACGCCACCGGGTGCGACCTGACCTGCGGCGCAGGCTCGTACTGCGCGCTGTGCCTCACCGCCGACACCGGCGCGGAGTACACGTGTGTCCCGTGTGGAGCGGCGTGCTGACTCACGGCTGAACCAGCGGGTACAGGTCGGTGATCCACCGCCCGTCACCCACCAGGTGCCCCTCACCCCACGACACCCGCCACGCCTCCTGGTGCTCGGGCGTCACCTCGCGCGCGATCCCCGCGGTGCCCAGCAGGTGCAGCGTGTTGCCGTTCGCCAGCCGCCACGCGCCCCCGTTCGACTGGGCCCGCGCCCCGGAGGGGTCCGACCACACCAGGTGGAGCGCGCCCCCGTCCACCTCGTACTCCATCAGCGACGTGTCCACGCCGTCGAGCGACGACACGAGCACCGTCCCGACGTCGGTCCACGACACGCCGTGTTGCCACGCGAACTGGCTCGACGCCGGCACGAACGGCGCGCCGCCGGGCTCGTCGCCCGCCCACCACACCGCCTCACCGGTGGCGCGGTCGATCTCGGCCACGGTGGAGTTCGAGTAGAAACTGTACAGGTAGCTGTCGCGGGCGTCCGAGTAGAACAGCCCGTTCGAGGCGGACGACGCGTACCAACCGGCCGAGGTGGCGCGCCACACCACCGTCTCGTCGGCTTGGCCCGGCGCCTTCTCGACCAGCGCCTCCCCGAACCCGTGGGCGTACGAGCCCCACGCGAGACCGCCGTCGGGGAGCTGCACGAACGCGTGGTGCAGCCCGGGGGTCGCGACCTCGAGCACCTCCCCGTCGAGGCGGGTCAGGTGCACGGTCGAGGCCCGCCCCTGCTCCGCGCCCAGATCGCCCCAGTACCGCTGCTCGTCCCACAAGATCGCGTCGCCGGTGACCGCGAGCTGCGGGAACAACGTCCACGCGCCGCTCGGCGTGGGTACGGCCCACACCACCCGACCCCGGCGGTCGACGATCACCGTCCAGTACGGCCCGCCACACCACGAGCAGTCCGCCGCGTTCACGCTGGTGAGCAAGTACCGGCCTTCGGGCCAGGCGAGCGCGGGGTCGTACGCGACGAGCGCGGGGA
>JBEBJC010000111.1:0-13908 GCA_040080105.1 Myxococcota bacterium | reverse complement strand
CCCCACCACCACCTCGCCCGAGTGCACCCCGACCCCCAGCCGGAGCGCGTCGAACCGCGCGATCCGCTCGCGCATCGCCCGCACCGCAGCCAGCGCCTGGTCGGCGTGATCCGGCCGCGCGCGCGGCGCGCCGAACACCGCGAGCATCCCGTCGCCCATGAACTTGTCCACCACTCCCCCGCAGTCCAACACCGCCGAGGCGAGCGCGCCTTGCACTTCGTTCAACATGCCGAGCACCTCGAGCGGCGTTCGGTGTTCGGCCCAGGTGGTGAACCCCCGCAGGTCGGTGACCACGATGGTGGCGTCCACCGCGCGGGGCTCGGTGAGCAGCGCCAGCGGATCGGCGTCGGCGGCGTCGACCACCGGAGCCGGGAGGAACCGCCGCAGGGTGAGGCGGGTGATCTCGCTGTTCACCGCCCGGTGCACCAGGCGGGTCAGCCCGGTCCCGATCAGGCCCACCGCCGCGATCAGCACGAGGTGCACCGCGGCGTCCCAGGGCCGCATCCCGATCCACGCGGCGAACACGACGTACAGCGCGCCCGCGAGGCTCGTCGTCCACCACACCGCCCGAGCGTCGAGCCGGAACGCCCCGGACACCGCGAGCAGGCAAGCGAGCCCGGTGATCGTCGCCAGCTCCTGGGTCTGCACCACGTGCGCATGGCCCGCGATCACGAACACCGCTCCGACCCGGAACGCGGCGTAGCCGGCGTCGGCGAGCGGGGCGAGGTAGCCCACCCCGCGCGACCAGTAACCGAGGGCCAGGGCGCGCCAGGTCGCAGCGGCAAGCAACAGGTACCCGAAGGTGGCCAGCGCGAACCACGGCGCGTCCCCTCCGAGCGCCGATCGGCCCGACACGAGCCACAGCTCGACCCCCACCAGCGCGGCCAGGGTGACGGTGCGGATCGCCGCGATCGTCACCTCGTTCCGGCGCGACTCCTCGGCGAGCGTCCGACCGATCGACGCCGCGAGCTCCGCCCGCAACGCGGCCGGTGACGCCGAGCGCTCGTGGCTCACCGGAGTTGCCCTGCCGTCGACCGCCGCCCGCTGACCCATCCGCCCTCACGGCCGCGGATGTTACTCGCCGGCGGCCGGGTCATCGCTCCGGGCGCGGACGCCGGCGCGGGCGACCTGCGCCGCCAGCTTCTCCATCGCCGTCCGATAGGTGGAGGGAGGCAGGACCCGGATCGCGCGCCGGGCGCGCCAGCTCTCCTGCACCATCACCTCGCGGCTCCGCGCGACCCCGGAGCGCCGGAGCAAGTTGGCGAGCTCGCGCGCGTCGTCGGGGTTGCCCTCGGTCGACAGGCGCACCCAGTGCTCGGCCGCCCGCGGGTCGACCTCACACGCGTACACCACCGGGAGCACCGGCCGGCCGGCGGCCGCGCGGGCGAGCAGGTGCAGCGCCGGCTGGCCGTGATCGAGCACGCTCAGGTCCTCGGCCACGTGCCACAACCGACCGAAGTGCCGCCCGAACCTGCCGAGCGCCAACATCTCCCGAGCCGGGGCCCCGGACAGATTTCCGCCAGCGCGGCAACAGAACGCGAACAGGGCGCCGGTGTGAGCGTCGGCGTGGTCCAGCCAATCGCCTTCGGTCGGCACCACCCCCACGAGCTCGCGCGACAGCGCCTGCGCCTCCCCGAACGCGCGGAGCGCCTCCAGCAGCTCCTCCAACACCCCCGGCGCGGTGTGGCGCGACAGCTCCAACGCGCGGATCGTGAGCTGGTTGCCGCGCATCCACCCGGCGGAGCGCGCCAGGCGACGCGCCACCCGTCGGCGCCGGCCCCCTTCGCGGCCGATGGCGAGGTCGTGGACCCGCAGCGCGAGATGCAGCAGCTCCGCCGCGTGTTGCGCCTCCTGGTTCACCGCGCTCGCGCCGGTGGCGCGCGCCGCGATCGCCACCAAGATCGGCCGGATCCGGGGGATGTCCGAGCGACCCACGAAGCCGGCGCTGCCCACGAGCTCCGCGAGGGCTGCGTCGTCGACCAGGTCGCCCTGCACGACGTCGCGGGTCGACCCGAGATCGACCCCGCGCGGGACGAGTTCGAGCAGCCGATCGAAGCCACGGCGCAGCCGGCCGAGCCGTTCGCTCACCTTCCCTCCCGTGAACGGATAACCGGAACCGCCACGGCGCCGCGGTGCGCGTGTCGTGCAGCGGTTCGCTGCGCTCCGTGCAGCGGAGGTGCGCGATACCGATGCCGCCCGGAGGAGGGTCGAAATGAGCGACGTTCAGAACGGCGACCGCGAAGGGAGCCTGGTGTACCTGGTCGGCCTGATCGTCGGCGGACTGATCCTCGCGTTCGGCATTCGAAGCCTGTACTGGTCGTTCGGGTGGCCGGGCCACGAGTGCTTGAACTGCAGCCTCGATCAGGTCGGGTACGACGGCATCGACAACCTCCAGCTCCTCCCCGCCGCCGACTACTCGATCGGCTTGGTGGTGGCCGGGGTGTTGGTGCTGGTGGTGCTCAACGCCGGGGCGTGGCGCCGCACCGGCGGCTACTGAGCGGACGAGCCGCCTGCCGCAGCTGGCGTCCGGCGCGCCCCGAACCGGGGCTGTGCGCCACCGCCGAAGTCGGATCGGTCCTCGGACTCCGTCCTGCGGAAATCTGACCGGGGTGCTGGACGGGGGCTGCGCGAGTGCGGCAAGCTTCGTTCGAGAGGGTTCGGGTGGGTCGAGGTAACCGTGATGAAGCCGCACCGGGGTCGGCCAAGGTCGACAATGCGATCGTTCGCCCGGTTCGCGTTTCGCTCCATGCGATCCCCCCCCTGGCGGTCGAGGTGACGCCCACCCTCATTGCTCGTTCCCGCATCGCCGTTTTTTCCCACCGCGCGACCACCCGCGCTATCATGCCCCCGCCGACCGTCGGCGGCGGCGCTACGAGCGGCTTCCCGGGGCCACTTCCCGGGGTTTCAAGGATCGATCTCGACGGGGCGCACACCCGCTCCCGCAAGGACGACCGGAGAGGCTTGGAGACCATTCAATGACCAGTATCGCCCAGCTGTTCCGCGATGGCGGCTCACTCATGTGGGTCAACCTGTTCGTGCTGCTCTTCGCGCTGGCTGTCGTGTCGGAGCGGTTGTTCGTCCTCCTGTTCCGGCTGCGAATCAACGACCGGGCGTTCCTGTCGGCGATCGAGAAGCTGGTGATGGCCGGAAACTTCGAGCGCGCGATCAAGCTCTGCACCTCCCAGGAGGGGGCCGCGGTGCCCCGGGTCGTCCGGGCCGCCCTCGCCAACGCTCGCAGCGGCGCGGCGGCGGTGACCTCCTCGGTCGACGAAGCGATGACCGAGGTCACGCCTCAGATCACCCGCCGGGCCGGGATCCTGTGGGGGATCGCGAACCTCGCGACCCTCATCGGCCTCGTCGGCACCGTGTGGGGCTTGATGGATTCGTTCGCCGCGATCGCGCTCGCCAAGCCCGACGAGAAGTCGGTGCAGCTCACCCAGGGCATCGCCCACGCGATGAGCAACACGTTCTTCGGCCTCGCCATCGCCGTGACCTGCGTGTTCTTCCACATGATCCTGTCGGTGCTGGTGAAGAACGTGCTCGACGGCGTCGATCACTCGGCGATCCGCATCGAGAACATCCTGGCGAAGCGCCGCCAGGCCACGGGCGGGCGGGAAGGCGCCGCTTCTGCGCAGGCGGCGTCAACCTGAGACACCGAGCTGCAGTCGACCGTGCTGCAGCCGACACGGGCGGCGGTCGACCACGCCCGCGGGTGGCGCCACCGGAGGATCGACCTCCTGACGGCACCTCTCCTCGGGTACCCCTTCGAGTTCGGCGTGCTCCCTCTCGCCGAGACGTTCCAGTCACGAACTACAGGATCGATGGATGCGCACCAAACGCCGCAGAAGTCGCGAACAGCCGGTGGACGAGGCCGAGGAGTCGGGAGAGCTCAACCTCGTGCCGTACCTCGACGTGGTCACCACGCTGAACATCTTCCTGATCTTCACCTTCCAGGTCGCGATCGAGTTCCGCCTCATCGACCTGTTGCCGCCCGCGTACAGCGCCAACGCGCGCAACGCGAGTGACACCCCGCAGGAGAAGGAGACCACCCTCACCCTGATCATCACCGACGACTCGTACCGGCTGGTGACGAACAAGGCCGAGATGGGCTCGGTGGAGGTCAAGCGGAAGCCCGACGGCGCGTACGACAACGACCGGCTCACCCAGGAGCTGCACAAGGTGAAGACCGACCTCGGTCTGGGTGAGTCGCTGATCGTCACCGCGACCGACGCGACCGAGTACAAGGTGGTCGTGGCCGCGATGGACGCGGCGCGGATGTTCGAGGGGCAGCTGTTGTTCCCGGACGTGCTGCTGGCGAAGGCCTCGTTGGGCGGAGGGGGCGAATGAGCACCGAGCACGACGAGCCGGTCGGTGACGCGCCGATGGACGAGGCGCACGAAGGCGAAGGGGGAGAGCCGGAGGTCCGCCACAGCCGCCGCGGGCATCGCCGATCGATCCCGGGCGAGAACATCGGCCACCTCAACCTCACGCCGATGATGGACATCATGACGATGTTGCTCGTGTTCCTGGTGAAGAGCTTCGCCAGCGAGCCCGACAACATCAACGTCAACCTCACCCTCCACCCGCCCGAGTCGACCACCGAGGCGATGATGGAGGCGGCCACGAAGGTCACGGTGACGTCCGAGGTGATCCTGGTCGACGACAAGGTGGTGATGCCGCTGTCGTCGGTGTCGGTGGGCGAAGGAAAACAAGCGACGATCCCGCAGCTGCGAGACGCGCTGCTCGAGCGGGCCGACCACCTCAAGGCGCTGGAGAACATCGGCGGGAGCCCGTTCGACGGGAGGCTGCTGGTCGTGGCGCACGAGACCACCCCGTACGCGATCCTCACGTCGGTGTTGGTCACCGCCGGCGAGTCCAAGTTCGCCGAGTACAAGCTCGTGGTGATGCAGAAGGGCGGGGAAGGCTGACCGACGCGGGATAGGGGCCGACATGCCGAACCCGGACCCACCCGCCGCTCCGCGAACTGTCGGTCCTCCGACTTCGTCCTGCGGAACTCCGCAGGACGGAGTCCGAGGACCGATCAGCGGCCCTCCTCGACCCGAGGTCGACGACGAGCCGCTCGACGGCGATCGGCCGGAACAGCCGTTCGACGAGGACGAGGACCTGTCGAGCGACCTCACCGCCGTCGACGACGAGGAGTGGGCCGCCGCGGTGTCGCCGTGGGCCGAGGAGGTCGTCCCCGAGGACGACGACCTCGAGGCCGTCGACGACGAGCCGGCGGGCGATCCCCTGGAGGAGGAGCCGTTCGACGCGGACGTCGACCTCGCGGCGGCGCCGGAGCTGCCGGTGATCCCGCTGTCGCTGCGGGCTTCGATCGAGGCGGTCGAGGTGGAGGTCGTGGTCGACCTCGGGTGCGACGTGTGCACGTGGTGGGGCGCGCCGTTCGAGGGCGTCCGGCCGGCCACCGTCGACGTCGCCGGCGTGTCGTGGACCGAGCGGGTGCGAGGCGCCGCCGGGGAGCCCGCCCGGCTCGTGTTGAACCGCGCGGCGGTGGCTGGCCGCTTCCTGCTGCAGCCATGACCGACGGATCGATCGCAGACTCCGTCGGGTGGCGGTTCGCTCGGGCGTACGGGCTCAGGTACGCCTGGTGGTACGTGGGCGGCGTGATCGCCCTGTTCGCCACCAACGGGCTGGCGGTGTCGATCCCCGTCCACCTCGCCCGCGGGATCGACGCGCTCGGCGACCCCGGGGGCCACCCCACGGTGGTGCGCGCAGCGGCCACCGTCGCGGGGATGGGCGTGGCGGTGATCCTGATCCGAACCGCCTCCCGGCTGCTGTTCTTCACCCCTGGGCGCCTGGTGGAAACGCAGCTGATGCGCGACGTGTTCGCGCGGGCGATCGAGCAACAACCCGACTTCTACGCGAAGTTCTCCGCCGGTGACCTCACGAGTCGCCTCACCAGCGACGTGACCATGGCGCGGCTGATGTTCGGGTTCACCGCGCTCGGCCTGGTGAACACCGCGGTCGCGGTGGTGGTGGCAGGGGTCCAGCTCGTGTCGTTGGCCACCGCGCTCGGCCTGGTGGTCGCCCTGCCGCTGCTGGGCGCGTTCCTGCTCACGACCCGCGCGGTCGATCGGCTGCGCGCGTACCAGCGGCGGTACCAGGAGCAGCTCACGGCGGTGTCCGATCACACGCTCGCGAGCTTCCAAGGGGTGGCGGCGATCCACGCGTTCGGCGCCGCCCCGGCGCTGATCGAGCGGTTCCGGGTGCTGAACCACGCGCTGCTCGCCACCCAGGTCGCGCGATCGGGGCTGCGGGTGGCGATCGGACCGCTGCTCGGGCTCGCCGCCGCGCTCGACGTGTTCCTGGTGTTGTGGTTCGGCGTCGGGCTCACCGCCGGCGAGATCGTCGCGTTCACCGCGATCGTCGGGTACCTGGTCTCCCCCCTCCGCCAGCTGACGTTCACCCTGTCGGTCGTCCGTCAGGCGACCGTGTCGTTCGAGCGCCTCGACGCGGTGTTGTCGGCCGTGCCGACGCGGCCCGAGCTCCCCCACCCCGCGCCAGCGCCGACCGGGCCTCCAGCGGTGCGGGTCGAGCACCTCACCTACCGGTACCCGGGCTCGGATCGGGACTCGCTGCGCGACGTGTCGTTCGCGGTGCCGGCCGGCTCGGTGCTCGGCGTGTTCGGCCCCACCGGCTCCGGGAAGACCACCCTCGCCCGCTGCTTGCTGCGGCTGTGCCACCCCCCTGCCGGCGCGGTGTTCGTCGACGGGGTCGACCTGACCACGGTGGACCTGGACGGCTGGCGCGAGATCGCCACCCTGGTGCCTCAGCGGGCGTTCCTGTACTCGGAGCGGGTGTCGGACAACATCCTGCTCGGCCGCGGCGACGCGGCGACCCTCGACGCGCTGATCGACGCCGCGCAGCTCCGGACCGATCTCGCGGTGTTGCCCCACGGGGTGGACACGGTCGTCGGCGAGGCCGGCCTCACCCTGTCGGGCGGGCAGCGGCAGCGGGTCGCCCTCGCGCGGGGGCTGCACCGCCCGAGCGCGCTGGTCGTGCTCGACGACGTGTTGTCGGCGGTCGACCCGACGACCGAGGCCGCGTTGATCCGGGCGCTGCGCGACCGGCCCGGCCACCCCACGATGGTGATCGTGTCGAACCGGGTCAGCGCGCTGCGCCACGCCGACCACATCGTGGTGCTCGACCGGGGCGAGCTGTGCGCCCAGGGCACCCACGCGGCCCTGTTGGCCCGCCCGGGACCGTACCGCGAGGCGGCGCTGCGCCAACAGGAAGGCGCCGAGCCCGCCGGGGTGACCCTGTGAACTGGCGCGCGATCTGGCCCTCCCTCCGCCCCGACGTGCCGATGTACGCCGTCGCGATGCTCGCCGCGCCGGTGACGGCGGGGCTCACCATCGTCCAGCCGTGGCTGCTCAAGCAGGCGATCGATCGGGGGGTGGGCCAAGGGGACGCCCGGTGGCTCGGGTGGCTGGCGCTCGCGTACCTCGCCACCGGGGTCGCGTCGTTCGTCGCCGAGGGCGTGTACACGGTGGGGATGTCGCTGGCCGCGAGCCGGTCGATCACCCGGCTGCGGGAGGCGGTGTACACCCGCGCGCTCGGGTTCTCCCAGTCGTTTCACGACCACGAGCCCACCGGGCGGTTGTTGACCCGAGTCACGAGCGACGTGGAGGCGCTGGGGGAGACCCTGACCGCGGGCGCCGTGACCATCGTGGTCGACGCGCTGGTCGTGCTCGGCGTGCTGGCCGCGATGACCTGGATGGACCCCTGGCTCACCGGCGTGTTGTTGCTGGTGGTGCCCCCGCTGGCGATCGCGATCGAGGTGATCCGCCGGCGGATGCGCACGTTGTTCACCGAGATCCGGACCACCCTGTCCGAGCTCGTGGCGTTCGCGGCCGAGCGGTTCGCCGGGATCGAGGTCGTGCAGCTGTACCGCGACGAGGCGCGGGCGCTGATGGCGTACGACCTCCGGCTGCGGCCGTACCGCGCGGCGAACGTGAACGCGAACGTGTGGGACGCGCTGATGTTCGCCCTGGTCGACGGGGTCACCGCGATCACGATGGCGATGATGTTGTGGTACGGCGCGTCCGAGACCTTCGGCCACACGGTGACCGCTGGGCTGCTCGCCGCGTTCGTGGACTACGTCGCCCGCCTGTTCACGCCGATCCGCGAGCTGTCGAACAAGCTGGCGGTGATCCAGCGCGCGGCCAGCTCGGTCGACAAGCTCGGGGCCCTGCTGCTGCACGACCAGGAGATCGCCGACGGCGACACCGAGCTCGGCGAACCCTCCCGTCCGGTGGGCGACGTGGTGCTCGAGGACGTCCGGTTCGCCTACGACGGAGGACCGGACGTGTTGACCGGGGTCTCCCTCACCGTGGGCGCCGGTGAGGTGGTCGCGCTGGTCGGCCGCACCGGGTCGGGCAAGACGACGATCGGCAAGCTGCTCCTCCGGTCGTACGACGGGTACCGCGGCAGCATCCGGATCGACGGGGTCGAGCTCGCGTCCGCGAGCCTCCCTTCCCTGCGGAGGCGGGTGTCGTGTGTGCAGCAGGACGTGGTGCTGTTCCCGGCCGACGTGCGGTTCAACCTCACCCTCGGCGAGCCGATCGCGGACGAGCGCCTGCTGGAGGCGATCACCCTCGCCCAGGCCGACGACGTGGTCGCGCGCCTCGGCGGGCTCGACGGGCGGGTCGAGGCCCAGGGCCGCAACCTGTCGGTGGGCGAGGCCCAGCTCCTGTCGTTCGCCCGGGTGTTGGCGCGCGACGCGCCGCTGGTCATCCTCGATGAGGCGACGGCGTCGGTGGACTCGCTGACCGAGGCGCGGATCCAGCAGGCGACCCAGGTGCTGTTGGAGCGCCGCACGGTGTTGGTCGTGGCCCACCGCCTGTCGACCGTCACCGGGGCCGACCGGATCGTGGTGCTCGACCACGGCCAGGTGCTGGAGAGCGGGTCACACGCCGAGCTGCTGGCGGCCGACGGCCCGTACGCGGCGCTGTTCCGCAGCCAGTACGACCACGTGCGCGCCGCGGGCTGACCCGCCGCCGGCGCCGGGCTACGGTGCGCGGACGGAGTCGGGATGGATCGGGCGGGGCCCCAGTCGATCGTCGTGGTTTGCGGGGCGCTGTGTGAGCTGCCCGCCGCCGCGACGGAGGACCCCGCCGCCCGGTTCGACGCACAGCGGATCGCGTGTGCGGTGCTGCTGCCCACCCCCACCCACGAAGCGCTGGCGCGGCTCCAACAGGTGATGGGGCACGGGCACTGCCTGCTCGCCACCACCGCAGTCGACGGGCTGCTGCACAAGGCGAGCGCAGAGGACATCCTGGAGATCGGCGGCTCGTTGTTCCGCCTCGCGTGTGTCGCGCACCCCGACCACCCGCGGATCCCGATCGCCGGGCGCCAGCAGCGGGCGATGCGGTGCGTGGCGTGTGGCGCCCCGCTCGCGACCGACGTGGGCGGCGGCCCGCGCCACCTCGACTCGATCGAGCACCAGCTGCGGTCGGCCGACCTGCTGTTGCTGGTGTCGGTCGACGGCCCGCTCGCCACCCGCCTCACCGAAGTGGCGCGGGCGCTGGGCGTGCGCACGTTCGGCGCGGGACACGTCCACGCCGCGGTCGATCGGCACGTGCTCGGCCTACCCGACGACGCGATCCCCGGGTTGGTCGGCGAGTGGCTCGCCGCGGGCGCCTACTCCCAGGCCACGTCGCTGTAGGCCGCAGGTCAGCCCTTCGGCTGGTAGTACTTCTTGTGCCAGTCGATGTAGGCCTCGAGGTTCCCGTCGTACTGCACCAGATCGCCCGTGGTCGGGTAGGTCCAGATCCGGTTCGCGGGCGCCGCGAGGTCGCGGTCGTGGGTCACGAAGATCACCGTGCCTTCGTAGGCCTCGATCCCTTCGCGCAGCGCCGAGCAGCTCTCGAGGTCGAGGTGGTCGGTGGGCTCGTCGAGCACCAGCACGTTCGGCTCGAGCAGCATCATCTTGCACATCACGAGGCGGGCGGCCTCGCCGCCGGACAGGGTGGCCGTGGGCTTCTCGCCGTCCTTGTTGCTGAACAACATCCGGCCGAGGATCCCGCGCACGTGCTGCTCGCCGGCGGTGGGCTTGTGGTCGAACAGCCACTGGTACGCGGTCCGGCCGGGGGTGATCTGGTCGCGGTGGTCGTGGCCGAAGTACCCGATCTCCACGTTGTGGCCCCACCGGACCTTGCCGTTGGCGCTGTTCGCAGGATCGAGCAGCGCCTTGATCAAGGTGGTCTTCCCCACGCCGTTCCGGCCGAGGATCGCGACCTTGTCGCCTCGCTGCAGATCGACGTGGAACCCGTGGAACACCTGCTGGTCGCCGTACGCGTGTTCGAGGTCGTGCACGTGCAGCACGTCGCGGCCGGAGGGGTTGCCCACCGGGAACCGGATGAACGGCCGCGCGATGTTCGACCGCTTGATCTCCTCGGGCTTGAGGCGCTCGACCTCCTTCGCGCGCGACCGGGTCTGCGACGACCGGGTGCCTGCGGCGAACCGGGAGATGAACTCCTGCAGCTGGGAGATCTTCTTCTCCCGCGCCACGGACTCCTTCTCGAGCCGGCCGCGGATCTGCGACTTCTGGCGGACCATGTCGTCGTAGTTGCCGGTGTAGACGATGATCGTCTCGTAGTCGATGTCCGCGATGTGGTCACACACCGCGTTCAAGAACCGCCGGTCATGGCTGATCGCGATCAGCACGCCGGCGTACGAGACCAGGAAGTCCTCGAGCCAGATGATCGCGTCCATGTCGAGGCCGTTCGTGGGCTCGTCGAGCAGGAGCGCGTCGGGGTCCCCGAACAGCGCCTGCGCGAGCAGCACGCGCACCCGCACCCCGGCTTCGACCTCGGACATCCGCCGCTCGTACAGCTCCTGGGTGACCCCGAGGCCCGTGAGCAGGACCGACGCGTTGGACTCGGCTTCGTAGCCGTCTTCCTCCGCGACGACCGACTCGAGCTCCCCGAGCTGGATCCCGTCGTCTTCGGACAGGTCGTCGCCCTTCGCGTACAGGCGCTCGCGCTCGGCCAGCGCGTCCCACAGGCGCTTGTTCCCCATGATCACCGTGTCGATCACCCGGTGCTGGTCGAACGCGCCCTGGTCCTGCCGCAGCCAACCGACCCGCTTCGGCAGCGACACCGACCCGCGATCGGTGTCCTCGACCTTCAGCAGGATCTTCATGAAGGTGGACTTGCCGGCCCCGTTGGGTCCGGTGAGGCCGTAGTTCGCCCCGGCAGAGAACGAGACGGACACGTCCTTGAACAACGTCCGCCCGCCGTACCCCTTGGTGACCTCGCTGACGGTGACCATCCACACTCCCGCGCCGTCCGCCGCCCCAGCCGCCGGGCGGCTCCCCGGCCCGCTGGGGTCTAACGCGGCGCCCGGGGTGCGCGAGGGTCCCGCGAACGGCGCCTGGGGCCCGCCGGGAAACCAGTGGTTGGCTGCCGAACGTCAGGCGTCGGCGGGGCTCGGCTGCTCGGCGATGTCCTTGCGGACCTTCTCCATGTCGAGCTCGCGCACCTGGCGGATCAGGTCCTCGAGCGCGGGCGGCGGCAGCGAGCCCGCTTCGCGGTACAGCAGGATCCCGTCGCGGAACACCATCAGCGTGGGGATCGACTGGATCTGCAGCGCGCCGGCCAGGTCTTGGTTCTCCTGGGTGTCGATCTTGCCGAACACGATGTCGGTGTGCGTCTCCGACGCCTTCTCGAACACCGGGGCGAACTGCATACACGGCCTGCACCAACCGGCCCAGAAGTCCAGGATCACGATCCCGTCTTGCTGAACGGTCGACTCGAGGTTGCTGGCGTCGATGGTACGCGTACTCATGGGGACTCTCCTCTGGTGGATCGTCCGCCGCGGCAGGCGACCATTACAGCTCGCTAACCACGCCCCTCACCCGTCGCCGCTCCGACGTAGCCGGAACAGCCGCTTCTCCAGGTCCTGCCGATGCAACAGCTCCAGCACCTCGAGCGAGGTGTCGGTGGGACGGAACAGCAGCCGGTAGCTGCGCCCGACCTTCGCGCGCCAGATCCCGTCGAACCCGCGCAGCGGGCGGACCTCGCGGAACGCCACGTCGAACCCGGCGCACAGCTCGCCGAGCTTCACCAGGGCCGCCCGCGCGGTGGCCTCGGGCACCTCGCGCAGCCGCGCCCCGAACCCGTCCGGCAACACCGGGACCCGGATCCGCGCCGCCACCGTCACGTCCATCCCGTCGTCGTCCTCGTCCTCGTCTGCGGCCTCGGGCTCGTCGTCGTCTTCGGTGGCCTGCAGCTCCGCGACCTGCTCCCGGGCCTCGTCGAGCTCGCGCCGGAGCAGGTTCCGCTCCCGGTGCCGGTCCTTGAGCTCGGTCTTCAGGGCCTCCACCCGAGTCCGCAGCTCGCGCACCGCGACGTCGTCGACCACCTTGACCACGGTGGGCGCGGCGACCTCCGCCGGGGCAGGCTCGACCTCGGCCTCCCGCCGCTCGAGCTCGGTCTTCACCAGGTCCAGCGCCTGCTGGGTCGCGCGCAGGGCCGCGTCGCTCGAGTCCATCCGCTGGCGCGCCTCGTGCAGCTCGCGGTCGACCTCGGGGGCCACGCCGTGGTCCAGCAGGTACAACACGTCCTCGACCGGGTCCCACGGGGGGGCGCCGAGCGCGTCGCGGGTCTCGAGCAGGGTCGCGTACGACGCGTCGGCGAGCGCGTCGCGGGGGCGGAGCACCACCTCGGCCCGCGCCACGTGCACGCCGATCGCCGGCCAGCCGGCCTCGATCAACGCGAACCCGATGTCCACCCCCCGCAGATCGAGGGCCGACCGCGCCGCCTCCTCGATCAACGCGAGCCTCTCGCCGGGGTCCTGGCGCAGCGCGACCCGCGCCTCGAGCAGCACCTGATCTTCGGAGCCGCGGCGGTCCACCAGGCGCCGGGTCAGATCGATCCGCCCGCGCCGCGCCGCGTGCTCGGCCACCAGCCGCACCGCGTCGTCGAGCGCCTCGTCCAACGGCCCGTCGATCCACGACTCCACCGCGTCGGCCGCCACCGCGACCTCCCCCAGCGCGCACAGCTGCGACAGCCACGGGGTGCGGAGCTCGGCTGGGATCCGCGCCGCGTCGAGCCGGGCGAGCTCGTGCCCCCGTAGCGCCCCCAGCCGATCGGGGGTGAGGTGGCGCTCGAGGTCGTGCTGCAGCTCTCCCAGCGTCAGGCCCTGCACGTCGGAAGACTCGGCCAGCCGCTGTCGGTCCTCCTCCTCGTGGCACGCCTTGTACTTCTTCCCCGACCCACACGGACACGCGTCGTTGCGGCCCACCTTCGCCGCCGCCCGCCGCACCGGTCGACGGCTGGTGGACGACTTCACCGGCCGCGCGGGGAACAGCCCGAGCGGCGGGCCCACCATCCGGTCCACCAGCCGCCCGGCGAGCGAGCGCGCCGCATCCTTGGCTTCGGGGCTCACGAACTCGTCCACCAGGGCGGACAGGTCCGGGTCGTCGACCAGCCCGGCGAGCACGATGAGGGCGTCCTCCCCTTCGTGGGTCTGCTCGCGGCGCGCCCGGATCCGCGCCGCCGCCGACAGCCCGGCCGGTCGCGACGCGCCGGAGCGCCGCGCCCACAGCTCGATCACCAGCAGCGCGCCGGGCTCCCGATCGTCGAGGCCCCCGCGGTTCACCGCCGCGAGCAGCGCCGCGCCCACGTCGCCGTCCGACCGGGCGGCGAGCGCCGCCAGCGCGTCGACCGACGGGAGCAGCCGGGCCCCCTCCACCCACAGGTCGCTCGGGAGCGCGATCCCGGCGTGGGCCAGCGCGAACGCGAGGTGGGTGAACGCCTTGTCGTGGTGGGCCGCCGCCGCGCGCCGCAGCCGGCCGATCGGATCGGGGTCCGACCGCAGCCCCTCGGCGAACGCCGCCAGGTCTCGCTGGCTCTCGGCCACCGCCCCCGCCGCTTCCAGTTC
>JBEBJC010000110.1:0-13931 GCA_040080105.1 Myxococcota bacterium | reverse complement strand
GCGCGGCGAGGGCGCCGAGCCGGACCTCGGACGTGAACCCGGTGAGCTCGACCACCCCGCGCGGCCCGCCCCCGCGCGGCGCGAGCAGGAACAACCCGAACGACAACGGGCCGGCGATCGCGGCGATCCGGAGCGCGGTCCACGGCCGGAGCTCGCCCACCGTGAGCGCGGGGGCGAGCGCGGCGGCGAACCCACACACCACCACCCCGAACAGCGGCTCTCGGGTCGTGCCGGCGGCGGTGACCAGCATCAGCGCCGCGAGGACCACCGCCTTCCGGTCGTCGGCTTCGGACACGCGGGTGAGCTGCTGGTGGACCTGCAAGTACACCAACAGCAGCCCGAGGGCGACCGCGGGCAGCTCGCGGGCGAGCCCGAAGGTCAACACCGCGGCGAGTACGCCCAGCGTCAGGATCGCCCACGGCAGCCGCCCGACCCACGGGCGCACCGCGGGCGCCGCGAGGACCAGCGACGCCGCCAGCCCCGCCGCGACCGCCGTCTGGGGCGACGCGAGGGCGACCCCGAACAGCCCTGCGAGCACCACCACCAACACCGCGGCGCCCCTCACGGGACCCTCGGCGACAGCGCGAGCGCCTCGAGCAGCGTCCGCCGCCAGGTAGGCCCGGCAGACGGGGGCAGACGGAGCGCCGGCTCCCCCCCGACCGACGGCACGAGCAGCCCGACCTTCCGCCCGAGCTGGAGCGCCCGGTGCACCTCGCCCACCGCCACCGACAGCTCGCGCTCCCACTGCAGCCCGCTCGCTCCCCGGACCTCGATCTCGACCGAGATCTCGGTCTCCCCGGCGCGCTCCACCACCTGCAGCGCGCCCACCCGCGCGGTGGTCGGCCAGTGCACGGTGCGCGGCGAGTCGCCGAGCCGGTACGCGCGCAGCCCGAGGAAGTCCCCGGTGCCGACCCCCGCGCTCTCGGGCTCGGGGCCCACCGGTCCCGGTCGGAGCGACTCCGCCGCGCCCACCGGCAGCGGCCGGGGGTACACCACCAGCTCCGCCGGCGCGCGGACCCTCACCGCGTGCTCCACGAACCCGAACGGCCACCGCGACCGGATCGTCACCGCGGTGAGCGCGGCCGGCCCGCGATCGCCGAACCGCCACCGGACCGCTGCGGTACCGGTGGTCTGCGGCGCGACCCGGGCGAGCTCGGCGTGTGCGCCCGTGCCCTCGTCCACCAGGGTCAGCGCGGTCGCCGACAGCGCCCGGCGCCCGTTGCGGACCAACAGCCGGCCCGCCGCCTCCCGCCCCGCGTACAGCTCCGCCGGCAGCGCGCGCCGCACGTCGAGCCCGCGGAGGTTCCACCACCCGAGCGGCGCCGCGAGCAGCACCGCTGCCCACACCGGCGCAGCCACCAGGAACAGCAGGTTGTTCCCGGTCGAGAACCCGATCACGCCGAGCAGGACCCCGCCGAGCGCCGCCACCACCCCGTCGCGCGTCGGGCGGGCGGTGATCACAGCGGGAGCGGGAGCTCGTCGAGCAGCGCCTCGATCGCCTCGGCGCCTCCGTCGGTCGTCGCGCCCGACCGCGGCAGCACCCGGTGTGCGAGCACCGGCACCGCGAGCGCGCGCACATCCTCCGGGATCACCGTGCTCCGGCCGCTCACCAGCGCGTGGGCCCGCACCGCCCGGTGCAGCGCCTGCGCCCCGCGGGTGCTGACCCCGCGCACCAGCCGCGCGTCGTGGCGGGTGCCGCGCACGAGGTCGAGCAGGTACTCCTCCACCAGCTCGGGGACGTCGACCCGAGCGGCCGCGTCCATCAGCGCGAGCACGTCTTCGGTGCCGATCACCGGACCGCTCGGGCCGCGCTCGCCCGGAGTGCGCAGGATCGCGCGCTCGGTGCCTCGATCCGGGTACCCGATCGACAGGCGCATCAAGAACCGGTCGAGCTGGCTGTCGGGGAGGTGGAACGTGCCGTGGTGGTCGAACGGGTTCTGAGTCGCGATCACCAGGAACGGGCGGGGCAGCGGGCGGGTGCACCCGTCGACCGTGACCTGGCGCTCCTCCATCGCCTCGAACAGCGCCGACTGCGTCTTCGGGGTCGTGCGGTTGATCTCGTCGGCGAGCAGCACATGGGTGAACAGGGGGCCGGGTCGGAACACGAACGCGCCGGTGGCCGGATCCAGCACGTTGGTGCCGGTGATGTCCGCCGGCAGCAGGTCGCTGGTGAACTGCACCCGGGAGAACGAGCCGCCCACCGCGGTGGCGAGCGCCGACGCCAGGGTGGTCTTGCCCACCCCGGGCACGTCCTGCAGCAGCAGGTGTCCCCCGGCGAGCACCGCGGTGAGCGCGTGGTCGACCACCTGGTCCTTTCCGCGCAGCGCGGCGCGGATCGCGTGGCGGAGCCGCCCGACGCCCTCACCGACGGTCGCCACCAGCCGAAGCCCGGCGGGGATCGGGTCGACCACCGCCACCTGGCCCACCGGGTCGTTCATTCGACCTTGCGCTGGTACTGGCCGACCACGTCGAGCGTGTAGGTGCACCCTGGCGGTACGTCCGGATGTGCGGACTCGGTGATCACGAACGTCTCGGTGCCTTCCCAGTCCTGCTCGTCGACGCACCCCTGCCCGCCGACGTTGATCTTCGACGCTCCGACGATCTGCCACGCGATCTCGAGGTCGTTGCGGTACGACGACCACGCGAGCGAGGTGTAGGACAGGTTGCACCCGTCCAGCACGCCGGTGGCCCACACGTCTTCACCGATCGCGACGGCGACGTCGTTGCCGTCGATCTCGAGCCGATAATCGAACTGCTCGGAGTAGCCGATCCCGTTCCCGGTGCACAAGTTCTCGGACCCCGTCACGGTGACGGTCCAGTAGTCGCCCGGCAGGTCCTCTGCCGAACAGCCCACGAGGACGACACAAGCGAGGAGAGCGGCCCGTACCGCTCCGACCCGCGAACCGGCTCCGACAGATGTCGTGTTCATCGATGCGCCCTCCGAGTTGCTGGCGCGCCCGCAGGCTCGTTGCGTGCCCGCGTTCGGACCCATATATACCGGGCCCTCGGGGGGGTCGACAGGACCACCCGCACGTGTTTTCACCTCGAACTGACTGATGGAGATCGCGTTGTCCGAAGAACGTCCCACCTTCGTCGCCCGCGAGTCCGACCTCGAGCAGCTGCGCTCCGTGTGGGCGCGCGCCCGCGAAGGAGAGGCCCAGGTGATCCGCCTGGCTGCCCCGTTCGGTGGGGGCCGGCGCGCCCTGTCGGCCGAGCTGCTGCGCGGGATCGCGGCGGCCGACGACGACGTGATCTTGTGGCGGGTGTCGTGCCTCGACCAGGAGAACGGCCTTCAGTGGCTGATCCGGATGTACGGCTCGCTGATCGCCGCGCTCACCCGCGACGCCATCCGCCGCGGCAAGGTCGAGATGATGCTGAACTCGCAGCTCCCGAGCCAGCCGGCGCGGGTGCAGACCTGGTACCAGCAGTTCATCGCCGCGATGAAGGAGTCGAAGACCGACAAGGAGAGCGGGCAGATCCAGCTGCGCCTGCCCCAGGACAACCCGCTGATCGGCCTGGTCGAGATCGCGGTCGGCATCTCCCGCAAGATCCCGATCGTGCTCGAGCTGCAGAGCCCGTACGCCACCAACTCGCTCACCCTGGCGATGTTGTGCGAGGCGATGCACCTCGAGGCGCGCTCCACCGGCGGCAAGCTGCTGCAGGTGATGTTCGACGAGCCCGAGGGCGAGATCACCCGCAGCCTGTTCCCGATGCCGCTGCTCGACTTCTACGATCGGCGCAAGGAGCAGATCGTGGTGCACACGGTCGAGCCGTGGGGCACGGCCGAGGTCGCGAAGTACCTCGAGAGCAAGGGCATCGAGGCGAACGCGGCCCGCCTGGCCGAGATCAGCGGCGGCCGCCCCGGGTTCGTGGCCGAGCTGGTGGAGATCCTGACCGAGAAGGGCCTCCTGGCCGGCGACCTGTCGGACGTGTCGTTCGCGTCCCTCGTCCCGCTCGCGGTCGACGAGGACGAGCTCGAGCTGCCCGACGAGCCCCCGAAGGAGGGCGACCGCAAGCACGCCGCGCCGGACGACATCGGCCGGGTGACCTACCTGGCGGCGTTGCTCGGCGCCGCGTTCCCGGCAACGCTGGTGGCCGACATGGGCGGGTTCGATCGCGACAGCGTCGACGACCTGCTCGACGCGATGCCCGAGCTGTTCGAAGAGGTCCAGTTCTCGAACGAGCTCGGCACGTGGATCTACCGGTTCAAGCGTGGCTCGTACCGCGAGGGCGTGCTCGAGCGGAACGGCGGCGAAGAGGGCAAGGAGCTGGCGCGCCGGGTCGCGGTGTTCATGGAGCGGTACCTCGTGCCCCGGGGCTACGGGTTCATCGCGCGCACCGCTAGGATCTACGCCGAGAATGGAGCGCCCGGCCGGGCGACGGTGATGCGCGCGATGGCGCTCACCCAAGACGCGAACGACGTGTGGGGGCTCGCGTACGACTTCACGCGGTACTTCGACGAGATCCCGTACCCCGACCCGCTGCTGCGCACGGTGTACATGAACCTGCTCGAGAACCTCACCGGCGGCGGCAACCCGCAGCTGGCCGAGCGCGTTCAGACCGACATCACCGAGTGGGCCACGAAGAAGGAAGACCGCGAGCTGCAGGCGTGGTTGCTGTTCAACGGCAGCAAGCTCGACCTCCGGCGCCAGGACCTGTTCCGCGCGCGGGACCGGGCGAACGACGCGCTCAAGCTGTACGAGGCGCTGTCGAACAAGCCGCGGATGGCGGAGATCCGCAACCACATCGGCGCGATCGAGCTGCAGGACGGCAACCTGAACGCCGCGCTCGAGCAGGCCGCCGAGGCCGAGAAGTTGGGCTCGGTCCAGACCGAGGACGGTCAGACCGGAATCCTCCCCGCGGTCGCGGCCACCTCGGAGCAGATCCGCGGGCTGGTGGCGCGGCGCAGCGGGAAGCTCGAGCAGGCGGTCGAGCACTTCCGCCGGGCGAACGACATCGCGGGCCGCACCGGGCTGGCGCAGCTCGCGCTCGACGCCGGGCTGTCCTACGCCGAGTCGCTGCTGGCGAGCCGCCAGGTCGAGAAGGCGCGCGACGCGCTCGAGCGGGTGCTCCAGATCGCGCGCACGCTGCGCAACGCGGTGCGCGAGCGCCAGGCGTGTGAGCTGCTGTCTCAGGCCGAGGCCGCGCTGCGCCGGTTCGACAAGGCGCTGCCGCTCGCGCTGCGCACGCTCGAGCTGTCCAACGCGCTGAAGTTCGAGCAGGCCCTGCCGGTCGATCTGTACAACGTGGGCTTCTTCTACTTCGTGACCCAGAAGCCGACCGAGGCGCTGTCGTACTTCAAGCAGTCCGAAGACCGGATCGGGATGCTCGGGAACCACCCGGTGGTCAAGGAGCTGTTCTACTTCAAGGGGATGGCCCACCTCAACGCGGGCCAGATCGACGACGCGAAGCGCACGCTGTCGACCGGGCTGCGGCACCTGCAGGAGGCCAAGGACTGGCGCAAGATGTGCTCCGCGCTCGAGCAGCTCGCCGGGATCGAGGAGCGCTCGGGCAACGCCGAGAACGCGAAGAAGCTCCTCACCGACGCGATCGGGTTCGCCTCGCAGGCGGACCTGCGCGAGGAGCGCAAGAGCCTGCGCAAGCGCCTCGAAGCCCTCGGGTAGGCCGTCGAGTAGGGAGGCCGGTCACATCGAGCAACAACCGGGGCCGCCGCCGCGCCCCGGGCGTTACTCCGCGCCCCCGCAGACCGCGGGCTGTTGGAGGCGCGATGTGGCTGGTCACTTGGCTCGCGTGTGAGAAAGTCGAAACGGAGACGCTCGACTCCGGACCGTCGTCGGAGACGGACACCGACACCGACACCGACACCGACTCGGACGCCGATTCGGACACCGACACCGACACCGATACGGACGCCGATTCCGACGCCGACAGCGGCGTCCCGGCACCCACCGACACCGCCGTCGCCGCGTGCACGGAGGTAGGTGGCGTGTGCTGGTACCTCGGGGACGCTGGCGCCTCGTGTACCGACACCTGCGCCGCCCACGGTGGGTACGACGAGGCCACCCGGACCTATGCGGGCAGCGACGGTACCCTCGACCAGTGCTACGAGGTCCTCGACGCGCTGGCGGCCGGTTCGTTCTCGTTCGGAGACACCACCAACGGTCCCGGGCTCGGCTGCTACGTCGAGTTCGGCGATCGCGTCCGAACCACCTTCCCCACCGACGAGGGCGCGACCTTCTTCGGCGTGGCGCGGGCGTGCGCGTGCGCCGGGTAGGCGACCGCTGTTCCTCGGCGGTCGTACCGGTCGGGACGGCGAACGCCGCCAGCGTTAGTGGGCCGACCTGCGGGAGGAACCATGGGTGACCGGCCGATGCACGTGCAGACGATGGCGATCCACGCGGGGCAGACCCCCGAGCCGGTGACCGGAGCGGTGATGCCGCCCGTGTTCCAAACGTCGACGTACGCTCAGGAAGGCCCGGCGCGCCACAAGGGCTACGAGTACGCCCGCACGCACAACCCGACCCGCGAGGCGCTCGAGCGCTGTGTCGCCGCGCTCGAGGGTGGCGAGCACGGCATCGCGTTCGGCAGCGGGCTCGCGGCCACCAGCACCGTGCTGCTGTCGCTGCCCGACGGGGCGCGGATCGTCGCCGGCGACGACCTGTACGGGGGCACGTTCCGGCTGTTCAACCGGGTGTACGCGCGCCGCGCGATGTCGTTCTCGTTCGTCGACTTCACCTCGGCCGACCTCACGCAGGCGATCCCCGAGGGCACCCACCTCGTTTGGATCGAGACCCCGACCAACCCGCTGCTGAAGATCACCGACATCGCCGCGGTGGCCGCGCGGTGTAAGCAGGTGGGAGCGAAGCTCGCGGTCGACAACACGTTCGCCACGCCGATCTTCCAGCGGCCGCTCGCGCTCGGGGCCGACCTGGTCGTCCACAGCACCACGAAGTACCTCAACGGCCACTCCGACGTGGTCGGCGGGATCGCGGTGACCAGCGACCCGCAGCTGGCGACCGACCTGCGGTTCCTGCAGAACGCGGCAGGCGCCGTGCCCGGCCCGTGGGACGCCTGGCTCGTGCTGCGCGGGGTGAAGACCCTCGCCCTGCGGATGGAGCGCCACCAGGAGAACGCGCGCAAGATCGTGGGGTGGCTCGCCCGCCACCCCGAGGTCAAGCGGCTGCACTACCCGATGTGGGAGTCCGATCCCGGCTACGCCGTCGCCAGCCGGCAGATGAGCGGGTTCGGCGGGATGGTGTCGTTCGTGCTCGACGCCGACCTGAAGCGGGCGGAAAAGTTCGTGTCGTCCACCCGGTTGTTCACCCTGGCCGAGTCCCTGGGCGGGGTCGAGAGCCTGATCGAGCTCCCCGCTGCGATGACCCACGCGTCGGTGCCCCCCGAGCAGCGCCGCGCCCTCGGGATCGAGGACGGGCTCGTGCGGTTGTCGATCGGGGTCGAGGCCGTCGACGACCTGCTCGACGACCTGGAGCAGGCGCTCGCGTCGAGCCGCGCGTGACCGGGTGGTCGGCCACTCGCTGACCCCCAAGCGGGTGGTGGTGGCGTGCGCCGACCCGGGCGTGCCGCTGTACGGACCTTCCGGCGCGAGCGCGCACCTGCGGGGGATCGCGAGGGCGCTCTCCGCGGTCGGGCACGACGTCCAGGTGGCGTGCGCGCGGGCCGACGACGCCCGCGGCCGGTGGGACGACGCCCCGCCGATCCCGGCGCGCCACCCAGGCGGGCTCCGGTGGCCCCCGGGGCTGCGGTCGTTCGGCGTGCGCGTCGAGGGGTGGGCGCTCGCGGCCTCCGCGGCGTCACACCGGCCCGATCGGCTGTGGGAGCGACACGAGCCGCGGAGCCGGGCGTTCGGGCGGTGGGCGGCGTGGACCGGGGTCGAGCGGTGGGTCGAGCTGAACGCGCCGCTGTCGATCGAGCGGCGGTGGCCGCAGAGCCCGCGCCCGCGCGAGGCGGCGCGCGAGCGCGAGGCGCTGCGCTCGGCCGATCGGGTGCTCGCGGTGAGCCGGTGGCTCGCGGACTGGGCGGTGGACCAAGGGTGCGCCCCCGAGCGGGTGGTGCACCTGCCGAACGGGGTCGAGCCACAGGGACCCGGCGATCGCCAGCGCGCGCGCGCGTCGCTCGGGTGGGACGGACCGGTGCTCGGGTTCTTGGGATCGGGGCGGCCGTGGCACGGCGTGGATCGGCTTCCGGCGCTGCTCGACGCGCTCGGCCCCACCTGGGCGGCGGTGGTGATCGGCGGAGGCCCGGCGCCCACTCACCCCCGCCTGCGCGCGCTGGGCCACCGCCCGCAGGCCGAGCTCCCGGGCTGGGTGTCCGCGTTCGACGTGGGGATCGCGCCGTACCGGGCGGACGCCCCGCGGTGGTTCTGCCCGCTGAAGCTGCTTGCGTACCGGGCTCAGGGCGTGCCGGTGGTCGCGCCGGACCTGGGTGACTGTCGAGCCCTGATGGGCGACGCGGGCCGAACCCCCGCGAGCGACCGGCCGGAGGCGTGGGCCGAGGCGATCGAGGCCGCGCGGGGGCTGCCCAGGACTCGGTGGGTGCGGAGCTGGGTCGACGTGGCGCTGCAGGCCGAGCTCACGCCGGAGGGAGCGGGGGCGCCTTCCGCGCGCACTTCGTGATGGACTTCGACGAGCGGGGGTCGAGCGCTGGAGCCGCCTCCGGCGCCGACCCTTCCGGGCCGAGCCAGGTGAGCCCCCCCCACTCGATCAGGAAGCTGTACGGCACGTCCAGGTGCTCGGTGATCGCCGGGCCGTCGGCGGCCACCGGGTCGATCCAGTCTTCGCGGCGGGCGCCACACCGAGCGTCCGCCGCGATCACCGGCGCGGACGGCGAGGTCCCGACGAACAGGACGTCGCGCTCCAGCACCACGCTGCGCCGCGCCTCGTCGTAGGTGCCGGGCGCGACCCGCGCGCTGCGCACCGCGAGCACCCGCAGGTCACCCCCACACGGCTCGCACCACGTGACCACCACCGCGCCCGGGGTGAGCCGGGCCGCCAGCGCCTCGGCCACCGCCGGCTCGAGGTCCCAGTACCGATCCGCGCGCGCCTCGGTCGCGAGCCACAGCCACATTCACCCTCCTCCGGCGACACTACTCTGGCGCCCGGACGGCCGGAACAGCTCCAGTGACAGCGCACACTGGGGGCAGGTCCCGTCGACGTACCGATGAGGACACGAACGTTCGTTCTTGTTGCGGAGATAGTCGACCACCGCGCCCACCACCGTCGGCTCGGACAACACGCGCCGGTGCCCGAGCCCGCTCGTGCGCAGCACCTGCGGGAAAGCCGACGCCACCAGCTCGAACGGCACCACCCGATCGCCCAGGTCGTGCACCACCATCGGCCTCAGCGCGCCCATCGAGCGGGACAACCCGATCTCCTCCGGCAACAGGCCGACCCGGCGGACCAGCTCCTGCCGCACCCGCGCGAGGACCCCCGCGCCGCCGAGGCCGCCGAGCTCGCGCACGTACCCTCCGAGGTCTGGCTCCGGGGCGAGCAGCACGAGTCGCTCGTACGCCAGCCCCCGGTCGCGCGCGAGGGCCGCCGCGGGCGCGCCGAACGAGTGCGCGACCACCGCGTGTGCCGGCCCGAGCGCCGCGACCGCCGCACCCAGCGCCCCCGCCATCGCGGCCACGTTCGCGTCGGACCCGTCGGCGTCGCCGTGCCCGAGGGCGTCGATCGCCACCGCTCGGTACCCGGCCGCCGCCAACGCCGGCGCCAGGTGTGCGAAGTCGCCGGCGGAGCCGTCCCAGCCGTGCATCAGGAACACCGCCGGGCCGGCGCCGAGCTCCCACGCCACGAACCTCGCCCCTCCGAGCTCGAGGTCGATCCTTCGGGCGGTGGAGCGCAGCGCGAGCTCTGCGTCGCTGCGGGGCCGGCGCCGCGTGGCCAGCAGCCGGCGGGTGA
Organism: Myxococcota bacterium; assembly: GCA_040080105.1. GTDB lineage: Bacteria > Myxococcota_A > UBA796 > UBA796 > JACKER01. The sequence continues at coordinate 4,053 of JBEBJC010000110.1, read as the reverse complement.
TCTGCGCCGCGACGAACCCGGGCGCCGCCCACCCGACCGCCCGCAGCGCGATCCGGGCCCACCGCGGGACCTTGATACGAACGTTCGTGCTTGTGTTGGGGGTTGTTCCACAGGACGGAGTCCGAGGACCCACAATTTTGGACATGCCGACACCTCCGGAGAGTGGGCTCACGACCGCAGGCGGGCGACGATCGCCCGGTAGGCCACCCTGGCCCGCTCGACGCCCCTCGGGTCGTCGAGCAGTCGGAGCGCCAGGTGGGTGGACAACAGGATCCCGTACAGCTCGAACGCGACCTGCTCGGGCGACACGTCGGCCCGGAACGCCCCGTCCGTGATGCCGGAGCGGACGATCTGGGCGAGGCTGTCGAGCCAGTCGCGCTGGGCCGCCACCAGGCGGTCGCGCGCCGGCCCGGGCCGGTCGTCGAGCTCGGCCGCCGCGCCGACGAACAGGCAGCCGCCTCCACGCGCCGCCGCGCCCCAGGCGAGCCACCCCTCGAACGCCGCGGTCAGCCGGGGCTCGCCGCGGGCTTGGGTCAGCGCCGGCCGCACCACGCGGTCGGCGAAGTCTGCCGCAGCGTGGTCGACGATCGCGACCTCCAACGCCTCACGCGATCCGAAGTGTGCGAACAGGCCGCTCTTCGACAGGCCGAGATCTGCGGCGAGCTGGCCGATCGTGACCCCGGAGAGCCCGACGCGCCGCGCGTGTTCGACGGCGCGGTCGAGGATCTCGGTGCGGGTCGTCTCCCCTCGTTCGGTCATGCCATCGAATAGCACGACCGTTCGTTAGCTGCCAGCGGTCACTGTCTTGCGCGCGATGTGGTCGATCAGATCGATGCGGGTCACTACCGCCACCAGCGCGTCGGACTCCATCACCAGCGCGATCCGCACCTTGCGCAGCAGGTCGGACAACACCGTGACCTCGGTCGCCCGGTCGACCACGCAGAAGTCGAGCGTGGCGATCTCACCGGCCCGCGGCGGGACCGGTGCGTGCTTCAGCGCCGCCTCGAGCAGGGTGGTCTCGTGCAGCACCCCGAGCACCTTGCCGTCCCGAAGCACCGGGACCTGGCTGATCCCGTGCATCTTCAGCAGGCCGATCGCCTCGGCCGCCGGCGTGGTGTCGGGCAGGGTGATCACCGGGCGCTTGCCGAGCCCGTCGACGATCTCGCCCACGGTGCCGAGCTTTGGCGCTTCCTCGAGGAACCCGTGTTCGGCCATCCACTGGTCGTTGTACACCTTCGACAGGTACTTCGACCCACCGTCCGGCAGCAGGATCAGCACGTTCAGCCCAGGACGGTCGTTCGCCCGCACCCACTTGAGCGCGCCTGCGACCGCCGCGCCGCTCGACACCCCGGTGAAGATCCCCTCCTCGCGCGCGAGGCGGCGGGTCATCGAGAAGCACTCCTGGTCGTATACCCGCACCACGTCGTCGACGGTGGAGAAGTCCATCGTGGAAGGCAGGAAGTCCTCGCCGATCCCCTCGACCACGTACGAGAACGGCTCGGTCATCCGCCCGGTCTTGAAGTAGTCGTAGTACAGCGAGCCCACGGGATCGACGCCGATCATCTTCACCGAAGGCTTCTGCTCCTTCAGGTACTTGCTCGCGCCGGACGCGGTCCCGCCGGTGCCGAGGCCACACACGAACACGTCGATCTGGCCGTCCATCTGCTCCCAGATCTCGGGACCGGTCGACAGGTAGTGCGCTTCGGGGTTGCTCGGGTTGTGGTACTGGTTCGCGTAGAACGCGTTCGGCGTCTCGTCGGCGATCCGGCGCGACACGCTGTAGTACGAGCGGGGATCTTCGGGGGTCACGTTGGTCGGGGTGATCACGACCCGCGCGCCGTACGCCCGCAGCGCGGCGCGCTTCTCCTCCGACTGCTTGTCGGGCAGCACGAAGATGCACTGGTAGCCGCGCACCGCCGCGGTCATCGCCAGGCCGGCGCCCGTGTTGCCGCTGGTGGCCTCCACGATCGTGCCGCCGGGCTTGATCGCCCCGGCGCGCTCGGCGTCGTCGAGGATCTTGACCGCCATCCGGTCCTTCACCGACCCGCCCGGGTTCAAGTACTCGAGCTTCACGTACACGTTGGCCTGCAGCCCAGCGCTCACCTTGTTGAGGCGCACGATGGGGGTGTCTCCGATGCACTGGAGCACGTGGTCGTGGACGTTTCGCACGGGATCGACCTCCTCGGTTCGGGCCGGCTCCGTAATCGACGGGCACCGGGGGGGCCAGGCATGGTAGGTTCCCCCCTGGACGCGTGGAGCGGTCAGTGGAAGGGCAGCGAGAGCGGTTGCTGCGCCGCGGCGATTACATCTGGGGCTCGTGGATCAAGTCGGAGCGCGTCGACGGGTACATCGTCGGCGTGAACCCCGGCGATCGCACCGACGTCCTCGGACGGTTCCCGTTCTCGGCCGCGGCGGTGGACGACGCAGTGGAGTGCGCCACCAAGGGATCGGTGTTCTGGCGCCGCGTCGGGCGCGCCGATCGGTCGAAGGCGATTCGGAAGTACCGCGACATCCTGTCGAAGAACCAGGAGAAGTTCGCGCAGCTGATCACCCGCGAGACCGGCAAGCCGATCTGGGAGGCGCGCCAGGAGGTGATCGCCTCGATGCGGGCGGTCGACCTGCTCCTCGAGGAGGGGCTGGCGCTGCTCGACCCGCGGATCCTGAACGAGCGCGAGGCGCGCAGCGACTACCGGCCGCGCGGCGCGGTGGCGATCCTGGTGCCGTACAACATGCCGCTGTTGATCCCGACGCTGCACTGCTGCGCGGCGCTGCTGTCGGGCAACACGGTGATCCTCAAGCCGAGCAAGTTCACCCCCGGCGTGGGCCAGATGGTGGCCGAGCTGTTCGATCGGTGCAAGCTGCCGCGCGGCACGTTCAACCTGCTCCAGGGCTCGGGCACCGGCCTCGGCCAGAAGCTGGCGGTGCACGCCGGCGTCGACGCGCTGTTGTTCTCCGGCGCCTACGCCACCGGCGTCGCGATCCGGAAGGCGGCGGCGGAGCGCCCGGAGCTGCCGATGTTGCTGCAGTGCGGCGGGAAGGGCGCGGCGCTGGTGATCGGCGGGTGCGACCTGAACCGGGCGGTGTACGAGGTGCTGGTGGGGGCGTTCCTCACCTGCGGGCAGCGCCACAACTCGACCGGCCGGGTGATCGTCACCGAGGACGTGTTCGACGCGTTCGCGAACGAGCTCACCCGCCGCGCGCAGCGGGTCACGGTCGGCTACGGGTTCGAGCCCTCGTCGTTCATCGGGCCGGTGATCTCGGAGAACTTCCGCACCCGGTACCGCAGGTACGGGCGGCTGCTGGTGCAGAACGGGCACACCGCGCTGTCGGAGGCGCGCAACCGCGAGGTGCCGAACCGCCGCGGGTTCTACGTCGAGCCCGCCGTGTACGCGGTCGACTGGCAGAACGGCCACGCGTTCGTCAACGACGAGCCGCCGGGGCCGGTGGTCCTGCTGTACAAGGTGAAGAACTGGGAGGAGGCGGTCGCGCTGCACAACCGGCTGTTGTACCGGGTGTCGACCAGCCTGTTCGTCGCCCCGGACTTCCCGGAGCTCCCCGAGATCGTGGGCCGGCTGAAGACCGGCTCGTTGAACATCAACCGGGGCACGATCGGCGCGTCGCTGCGGTTGCCGTCGGCTGGCCTCGGACGGTCCAGCAACGGGATCCCGGGCGGCATCGACCTGCTCAGGTTCCTCGCCACGCCGCGGTCCACCCTGGTGGAGAACCGCCCGTTCGATCCGAGCCAGGCGGTGCCCGGGGTGAACTGGGACGACGACGAGGAGCCGATCTCGGTCGAGGTCGAGCTCGAACCCGAGCAGATCTGATCCTGAGCGGACGGTGGAATTGTTGGTCCTCGGACTCCGTCCTGCGGAATTGTTGGTCCTCGGACTCCGTCCTGCGGAATTGTTGGTCCTCGGACTCCGTCCTGCGGAGTTCCCCCTCACCCCGGCCCTCTCCCCCGATGCGGGGGAGAGGGGGAAAACGTGCTTCACCCCGGCTCTAACCGGCCCCCTCTCCCCTCGGGGGAGAGGGTTGGGGTGAGGGGCCTGGGGA
>JBEBJC010001064.1:0-3078 GCA_040080105.1 Myxococcota bacterium | reverse complement strand
GACCCGCCCCACGCGCTGGCGTCGGGCACCGATGGGTCGACCGCCACCCCGCCGTCGGCGGAGAACCCCACGTCGGCCGCGGTCCACCCGTCGCCGGTCGCGGTCTGCCAGTGCGCCCCGTCGTACAGCGCGTTGCCGGACGGGTCGACCACGATCACGTCGGGCGTGTGCAGGTGCGAGTGGTGGAGCATCGAGTCGAGCAGGAGGAAGTTGGTGAAGTTCCAGTACGGGTCGTACCAGTAGTACACGTAGGGGTCGGCGTACGCCCCCGCGCGCGCGTGCGTGGGCACCGGGCGGTACGTCGGATCCACCACGTCCCGGCCGAAGGTCAGGTTCCGGAACTTCGCGACCTCCCGCGCCCCCGGGCGGACCACCTGGACCTTCGCGTCGACCACGGTGGCCACCGCGCCGGGCAGGTCCCGCTGCAGCGCCAGCGCCAGGTCGGAGGTGAGCTCGGTCAGCACCGCGCGGTACGCGTCGATCCCGCCCGCGTTCCGGGTCAGCTCCTGCACCCGCAGGGCATACTCCTGCGCGGTCTCGCCGCGCCGCACCCGCAGCTCCTCCGGGCGCCCGATCACGTCGACCGTCACGTTCGGGTCACCCTCGAGCACCCGCGCCGACACCCGCACGTCGAACAGCAGGTGCAGGCCCGCCGTGTGCGCGGTGAGCACCAGGTGCATCTCCCGGAACGGCCGCTCGAGCACCCGGGCCTCGGTCGCCGCCTCCTCCACCAGCTGCAGGTCGTGCGTGACCTCGCGGGTGTCGACGTAGATCGGCTTCCGGTCGACCAGGAAGCTGATCGCGTCGGTGATCCCGGCGCGGGAAAATGTACGGTACAACCCGGAGAACAGCGACCACGCGGTCACGGTGCTCTCCACGGTGCCGCTGCGCCGGTCCAGCGTCTCCCCGAACAGCTCGCGCACCCACTCGATCGGCCCGAGGCGCCGGAGCACGTCTACCGCGGGCAGGCCGATCTCGATCTTCGCCTTCAGCATCACCCCTCCCGGTTGGCGGTTCCTCTCGTCGACGACAGCACCTGGGACTGCAGCGCCACAGCCTCGTGCTCGAGCTGGCGCAGGCGCCCGAGCCGCTGGTGTACCGGCTCGGCGCTCGGCAGCTTCCGCGCGACCTCGGCGAGCCGGGCGGCGCGGTCCTGCAGCTCCCGCCCCTCCGCCCCGAGCCCGTCGGCGCCCACCACCACCGAGGCCACCATCGCCTCGACCTCGGCCTCGGCGGCCGCGAGCTCCGCGCGCTGCTCCCGCGCGAGGCGGTTCCGCCGCGCGATCACCCACCCGAGGCCGCCGAACCCGAGCGCCGCCGCGAGCCCGCCGGCCCCGAGCGCGAGGGTCCCGAACCCGAGCCCGGTCAACCCGGCGGCGCCGCCGAGCCCGGACACCGCCGCGACCAGCCCGGGCCCGGCTCCGCGCGCGAGCTCGCCCTCCGCCGAATCGAGGACCTGCGCGATCGTCGCCGGGTCGAGCCCGAGCCCCTTCGCCTCCCACCGGGCGCCGTTGAACAGCACCAACAGGTCGCGCTCGGGATCGAGCTGCAGCTCGGTGAACAGCGACCGGAACGGCTCCAGCGCCTCGCCCGGCTCGAGCACCACCACGTGCGCGCGCGCCCCGTCGAGCTCCGCCAACGCGTCGGCGACGCTCGCGCGCTCCTCCTCGGTCATCGTCGGCGCGATCACCTTCTGGCCGCGCCGCATCCGCTCGAGCACCGTCCCGCGATCGGTCACGTCCCCTCCCACGCCGCCCGCGCCCGGCGGGCCTCGGCCACCATCCCCTCGACCGGGGGCAGGTGGCTGTCCCACTCCACGATCCACCCGTCGAGCCGGAGCTCGCTTCGTAGCCCGGCGAACAGCGCGAGGGTCGCGGGATCGACCGGGGCCGAGTGCGAGTCGACCCACCAGTCGCCGTCGACCCGCCCGCCGGCGAGGTGCACCCACCGCACCGCCGACAGCGGCAGCGCGCACAGCGCGGGCAGCGGGTCGACCCCGTCGTTGCGGGCGTCGAGCGCCACGTTGGTCACGTCGAGCAGCACCCCGCACCCGGTCGCGTCCACCACCCGGTGGAACAGCTCGGCCTCGGAGAACGCGCCCACCAGCCGGAACGGCGCCGACACGTTCTCCAGCGCGACCGGCACCCCGAGCGCGTCCTGCAGCCACCGGACCCGCGAGATCACCTGCGCGGCGACCCCCTCGGTCGGCAGCGGGGGGAACAGGTGCCCGAGCTCGATCCCAGCGGGCGACCGGGTCATCGCCAGGTGGTCGGTGAACGCCCGTGCCCGCGCCCGCCGCACGACCTCGATCAGCCGCGCGACCCGCTCCGGTGACGGCCCGGCCCCGACCACCGAGCACCCCACGTCGTGCACCACGATCGGGTACCGCTCGGACAGGGCGTCGAGCGGGCTCGGATCGGCGAAGAAGTGGTCGGCCATCACCTGCAGCGCGTCCGGCCCGTCGAACGCCGGGTCGAGCAGCGTGTCGTGCCACCGGCGGTGGTACGCGATGGCGGCGAGCGTCACGCGGGCTCCGCGAAGATCCGGTCGAGGAACCGGTACCGGTGGGGCGCCTCGGGCGGCTCCTCGCCGGTGAACCGGTGGATCGCCCACCCGCTCGCCATCCGGCGCTCGCGCTGGTCCGCGAGCGACGCGGCCAGGTACAGCTCGAACCGCAGCAGGTCGGCGACCCACGGCGGGTCGACCATCGACGCGAGGAACGGCAGGGCGCGCAGCCCCTCGCGCACACCGGGCGGGAGCACGTCGTCGGCCGCCGGCGCCGGGTGCCGGGCCAGCCACCCGCGGTACAGCGGCCCGAGCGCCGGGAACACCGACCGGGTGCGGTGGGCGGCGCGCAGCAGCTCGGACACCCGCTTGTCGAGCAGCGACTCGACGTACCGCTCGATCCGCGCCGGGTCGACCCCGGCGAGGACCTCCGCCGCCCGCCCGGCCGGAGGGGGCGCGGCGCGGTCGGTGACCAACCGGGCGAGCGCATTCAGCACCGCGTCGTCGTCCATCGCCTCTCCTACGGACGCGCCGGGAGTGTACTGCGTGACGGTCGGGTGACGGGTCAGGGGG
>JBEBJC010001063.1:0-3087 GCA_040080105.1 Myxococcota bacterium | reverse complement strand
GTGCTCCCCGTCCCCTGCCCCCCGGTGTCGTGGCCCGTGTCGCCGTGGGGACCGGTGTCGTCGGCGGGGCCCGTGTCACCCGTCTCGTCGGCGGGGGCCGTGTCACCCGTGTCGTCGGCGGGGCCCGTGTCACCGGTGTCGGTGTCGGCGTCCGTGTCGGCGTCCGCATCGGTGTCGGCGTCCGCGTCCGCATCGGTGTCGGCGTCCGCGTCGGTGTCCGCGTCCGCGTCCGCGTCGGTGTCCGCGTCCGCGTCCGTATCGGTGTCGGTGTCGGTGTCCGCGTCCGCGTCGGTGTCCGTGTCCGCATCGGAGTCGGTGTCGGTGTCGGTGTCCGTGTCCGCGTCCGTCGTGGTCGAGCCGTTGTCTTCCGGGTACTCCGGCGGCGGGTCCGTCTCGGTGGTCTTCGGATCCGAACAGCCGAGGCCGGCGAGCAACAGAAGGATGGAAGAAGCGTATGGGCTGGTCATTCGAGGAGTAGAGCACGATTCGTTCGCCGTGCCAATCCGTGGACGAGACGAGGTGGCACGGGGGATGTTAGGAGGCAGTCCGATGCCGTCTCTGCCAGCGCGGTTGTTGTTCCAGTGGGGGGCGGTGCCGGGCCCGGGCGAGTCGTGGCTCGAGTCGCTCGCGCCGCTCCAGTACGTGGCGTACGGCTTGCGCGACACCACAGGAAGGCCGCTCGGGGAGTTGAACGCGCCCGAGTCGGCGCGGGTCGGGCTGGAGGCGGAGCTGCGCCCGTGCCCGTATCCGGACTCCCGCGCGGGCCTGCCGATGAACGTGACCGCGCTCCGGCTGGTGCGCGATCACTGGCCGTGGGTGCTCGAGTCCGCCGAGGTGCTGCGCGACGCCTGGTCGGCGCACCACCCTCCGACCCCGACACCGATCGACCTCCCGCACCTGTGGAGCTTCTCCGCAGCGGTGTCCGCCCTGCCGCTGTTCTTGCTGCGGACCGGCGGGGCGACCGAGGACACCATCCCCGCGGGCGTGTCCGGCCTGTTCAAGGTCATGCAGGGGGTGTTCGTCACCACCTGGCGCCAGTGGATGGCCGATCCGGAGCGGACCGACGCTCCGACCGTCGACGAGGTGCTGAACGCGCTCCTGGCGGGCCAGGTGCTGCACAACCTCCACGTCGGTCGGGTGTGCCCGGCCCCGGTCGCGATGATCCGCGAGCTGTTGAGCGTGTGCATGGCCGCCCCTTCCCCCGCCCGACCGGGCGACGCGACGGCGCTGCTGACCTACGGCTCGGCCTACGCCGCGTCGTCGCTCGAGAAGTGGTCGAGCGTCAGCTCGCCCTCCGCCGCGACCCGGGTGGTCGAGCGGCACCGCGACAGCCTCGTCGGGTGGACGGCCGGGGCGCCCGCCCGCTCCGTCGAGCGAATCACCGCGCTGCAGCAGGTGATGTGTCGCGCGTGCGGCGTACCGGGCCCGACCGGAGCGTTCGATCCCGCCTGGGTGCGGCGCACCTGACCGTCAGGAGCCAGGTCGATCGTCGGCCCCGGACCGGGTTGACTCGCCCCCCGCCCCGATCGACAGTAGCGCGATGCTGCACGACGACTCGATCGACGCTCGCCTCGCGGACGGGCAGCCCCTCGCCGACGCGATCGCCTGGTGGTGGCACGACGAGCCCACGGTCGACGCGATCCGCGCCGCCGCCCGCGCGTACGACGACGCCTCCCCCGCGATGATCGAGTCCGCGGCGAAGTGGTTCGCGATCGATGACCGGCTGGTCGCCGCCGGGTGGACCCCCGAGGACCTCGTCCACGTGTACGCCCGCGCGTCGATCCGGGCGTACGAGCCACACGGCGCCGACGAGCCCGTGCTGCGGCGCGCGTTCGACCGGGTGGACTCCGCGGTGCTCGAGGCCCTGGCGGACGAGCTCCTGCAGCGCGAGCGCGACCCGTTCCGCGACGGGCTCGTGGGCGCCGTGGCGCTGGAGGTCCTCGCGCGGCGGGGGCCGGTGGACCCGCGGCTCGACGCGCTGGTGTCGCTGTACCGGTCCCCGCGGTCGGCGCGCGCGGTGCTGGAGGCGCTCCCGGCGGACCGGCGCCGGGCGTGCCTGGACGCGGTCACGGCCGAACCGCTGAACACCATGAACGGGGTGTGGCGGGTCGAACGGGCGCTGCCCCTGCGAGACCTGCTGACCCCGGACCAGGAGCAGGCGCTGGCCGTCCGGGTCGACGCGCTGCGGGGTCACGCGGACGAGGACGGGCGGTACGTCGACGCGATCGCGCGGTTCGACGCCGGGGGGGTCGAACCGCTGCCGATCCCCGCGGCGGACGGGCTCACCGACGGCACGCGGTCGGCCGTCGAGTACCTGGTCTCCAAGCTCGACGACCGCGAGCGGGCCCAGCGCCTCGGGGCCATCGCGGAGGCGCGGCTGGACCTCGCGATCCGGGTGGACGCGCCGGAGGCGTGGTCACTCGAGGCGTGGGCGGCGGCGACGGACGCGCGGCGGGACGAGATCGGGCGAGCGATCGCCGAGGCGGGCGGGCTCACGTTCGACGGGGTCGACCGGCCCGCCGAGTGGCCGGTGGCGCGGTTCCGGCGCGGAGACGTGGCGATGGTGCTGATCCCCGGCGGGTCGTACCGGCGCGGGTTCTCGGAGGCCGAGGAGGCAGCGGTCCGCGCGGCGGAGGCCGAGCAGGAGGGCGAGGAGAACGGGTACGAGGAGTTCGGGTCGCTGCTCGACGGCGCCGGGTCGATGCGGCCGGTGGTCGAGGTGACGATCGGGCCCGTGCTGCTCGGGGTCCGCCCGATCGAGCCGCTGAAGCCCGCGGCCGCCGCGGACGCGCTCGCCGCCTCGCCGTTCCGCCTCCCGACCGAGGCCGAGCACGAGCGGGCGGCGCGCGGGGGCCGGGAAGGGCAGGTCACCTACTCCGGCGACCGGGTCGTGGACGAGGACTGGATGTTCGCGCAGCCGCCGCACCCGTTCGGGCTCGAGCTCGTCGGGCATTACCCGGAGGCGTGCGCGGACGTGTACGTGGCCGGGTACGTCGGCGCGCCGACGGTCGGGACCGCGCGGGTGGGGCCGGGTCCGCGCGTGTTCCGGGGTGGGGCGGCGATGGTGTCGCCGTGGCAGGAGTGCGG
>JBEBJC010001062.1:0-3087 GCA_040080105.1 Myxococcota bacterium | reverse complement strand
CGTCCGATCCCCTGACGCTGGGCGTCCCCGGAACGCTCACCGTGCGCGCCGCCGACGGGCTGCCGTTCACCGCCCGGGTCGCGGGGGCCACCCCGGTCGACGAGACCCGGGTCCAGCGCCTGCCGGACGGGCTCGCCGCCGCCGGCTGGTCGCGCGACGGGGAGCTGTCGATGGCGCTCGAGCCCGGCACGTACGAGCTCGTGGTCCACCGAGGCCCGCGGTACGAGCTGCACCAGCAGTCGATCACGGTGGCGGCGGGCGAGACGCTCACCGTCGACGTGTCGCTGCCCGCGGCGTTCGACACCACCGGGTGGATCCTCGGCGATCCACACAGCCACGCCTCGCCCTCGTCCGACGGCGGGATCCCGATGGAGGAGCGCCTGGTGGTCACCGGCGCGGTCGGGATCCAGGTGCACTTCGGCACCGACCACGACCACCTCGCCGACTACCGGCCGCTGCTCGCCCCGCTCGGGCTCGAGGGGGTGGTGAAGTCGGTCGTGTCGGACGAGGTCAGCCCGCCGCTGCGGGGGCACTTCAACATCTACCCGGTGGAGCCCACCCCCGGCGCGCCCGACAACGGCGCGTGGACCTGGTGGACCGAGATCCCCGAGACCACCGAGCAGATGGTGGACACCCTGCGCGAGCGGCACGGCGACGGGTTCGTGCTCCAGTCGAACCACCCGCTGTCGAGCGGGCTCGCGAGCTCCGCCGGGTGGTCGCCGGGGTCGATCGGGACACCGGAGAAGTGGACCGAGCGGTTCGAGGCGGTGGAGGTGCTGAACTCGGGCAGCGAGGAGCACCTCGAGTTCTGGGTCGACGTGGTGTCGCGCGGGCTTCGGGTCACCCCGATCGGCGTGTCGGACTCCCACGATCACTTCGGCGGCAGCGTCGGGTGGTCGGCGACCTGGTTCGCGATCGACGGCCCGGTGACCTCGGTCACCGACGAGGCTCTGGTGGACGCGATCCGTTCGGGACACGTCACGCCGTCGCGCGGGCCGCTGCTGGTCACCGACCCGCTCCCGGGGGAGACGGTGCAGCCCGGCGCCACGATCTCGGTGGAGTCGCGCTCGGCGAGCTGGGTCGGCGTCGATCGGCTGCGCCTGCTCCGCGACGGGGTGGAGATCGAGGTGGTCACCGGAACCCAGGCCACGTTCACCCTCGACCCCGAGGTGGACGCCTGGTACGCGGTGATCGCGGAGGGGGACGCCCCGATGACCCCGGTCACCAGCCGGACCCCGTGGGCGCTGGCCGGACCGTGGCGGGTCGACGTGGGCGCCGACGGGTGGACCGCACCCGCGCCGGCGTTCGTCGTGCGGTGATGGAGACCGAGCGCGTGGAAGCACAGCTCGCCGAGCTGTACGGGTCGCGCCCGTGGCTCGTGGCGAGCGACGTCCTGCAGGGGGGGCTCGCGACGGTGGCGAAGCTCCGCGGGTGGGGGGCGCCGCGGTGCTTCGTGATCGCCGCGCGGTACGGCACCGGCGACCCGCCGTTGGCCGAGGACTGTGAGCACCGGGTGCTCGATCTGCCGCCGGCTCCGATGATGGAGGCGATCCAATCGGGGGAGGCCGCGCTGCGGGCGCTCCCGCCCGAGGTCCAGGCCGCGGTGGATCGGTTCGATCCACACGGGCGGATGCGGGTGATCGGCGCGATCTTCTCCGACGGCCGCCCGGTCGCCGGGCGCGCGTTCTGGGGTGCCCGGCCGGCCGCTTGGCGCGCGCTCGAGGACAAGGTGGTGATCGACCCGCTGTGGGACGCGGTCGGGGTGGCGCGCGCGCCGTACGAGATCGCGCCGGTGGAGCGGGGCGCGCTCGCCGCCGCCGCGGCTCGCCTCGATCGCGGCGCGGGCACGGTGTGGGCCGGAGACGCGACCCACGGGTTCCACGGGGGCGCCTCGTACACCTGCCGGGTCCGCGATCCGGAGGAGGCCGACCGTGCGTACGAGCACCTGCGCCCGCGGTGTGAGACCGCGCGGGTGATGCCGTTCCTCGCCGGGGTCCCGTGCAGCATCCACGGCCTGGTGTTCCCCGACCACGTGGTCGCGCTGCGGCCGGCCGAGATGGTCACCCTGCGCCGCCCGGGCGGCACCGGGTTCCTGTACGCGCGCGCCGCCACCTTCTGGGACCCTCCGGAGGCGGTCCGGAGCGCGATGCGGGCGATGGTGGTCCGGGTGGGGGCTCACCTGCGGTCGCACCTCGCGTACCGCGGCGCGTTCACCATCGACGGGGTGTGCACCGAGCACGGGTTCTTCCCGACCGAGCTCAACCCGCGGGTCGGGGCGGCGCTCGGGATGATGTCCCGCGGGTTCCCGTTCTCGTTCCTGCACGACGCCCTGGTCGAGGGGGTCGAGGTGGCGTGGCGACCGGCCGCGCTCGAGGCAGAGCTGCTCGCGAAGGCCGACGCGGAGCGGATCGGGGTGCTCGGATTCAGCACGTCCCGTGTGTACGGCGAGCTCGTGCGACGGCGGCTCGTGTTCGACGGCCCCGATCTCCGGCCGGCCGGCGCAGACGAGCTCCACGACGTGGACCTCGCGGTGGGCCCCGGCCCGAGCGGCGGCTACGTCTCGGCGTCGCTGGTGCCCGCGCGCACGCCGGTCGGCCCGTCGATCGGGCCGAAGGCGGCGGCGCTGGTCGCGTACACCGACCGGGTGTTCGACACCCAGGTCGGCCCGGTAGAGCCCTCCGGGTGAACCACCGGGTGCCACCATGGGTGGCACGGGAGGGTGATCGCGTGCCAGCCGAGCTGAGCACCTCGGACTATTCAGCCTCGATCGGCCTGTGAGAGGGTTTCCGTGACTGCGGGCGGTCCGCGGGGTACAGTCACCGCCCGAGCTTTGCTCGGATGCGTGAAACGCACGCCTGGAGGAAAGATGCACAAGGTCCTGGCTCTGTTCGCCTTCCTGTTCGTTGCCGCCTGCGGCGGTGACAAGACCACCGAGAGTGGCGACACCGGTGGGGACGACACCGCCGCGATGTGATCGCGTGCGGCCCGGCGCGGGCCAGTGGCACCTTCGGGCGCTGCCGTAACGAGTCGGAGTCGACCCACGAGCCGCGGTTCGACGAGGGATTTTCCTCGTCGGCCGCGGCTCGA
>JBEBJC010001061.1:0-3088 GCA_040080105.1 Myxococcota bacterium | reverse complement strand
ACCGTCGTGGGTCACCGCCACGTCGACCGCTGGCGCGAGCTCCCACGGCTCCACCAGACCGGTCTCGGCGGACCACGCCGAGACCCCGCCGTCCAGGAACAGCACCACCACGACGTCCGCGCGCAGCGGCAGCGCCGTTCGCACCGGCCGTTCGTCCCACTCGATCCGCGCGACGACCGCGAGCGAGCCTGGGTCGAGCACCACGAGCCCGGTCGGCGAGGCGACGAACAGGTGTTCGACCCCCACCGCGAGCCGTTCGTCCGAGTTGATCAGCGGCGCCGGCGCAACCAGGCCGCTGTCGAGGTCGAGCCTGCGGTTGCCCGAACATGCCCACCGACCATGGACCCGGGCCGAACGAAACCCTGGTTCGAGCTGAACCTCCGCTCCCTCGGCGTCCCAGATCCGGACGGTGGCGCCACTGGCCCAGGTCCGCCCCGACGGCCCGACGCCGAGTGAGTCCGCCAACGACACGCCTCCGGGCAGCGCCCGCATCGGCGCCTCCGGCACGAACCACCGCTCGACCCGCATGTCCTCGTGATCGTCGAGCACGCGGATCACGGCGACGAACGCCCCTTCGGGGTGCACCGCCAGCGCGTGGATCGGCAGCCCGGCGCGCGCGTCGTCCACCGCCAGCGCGCTCCACGGACAGATCCGCAGCGTCGCGCGGGACGCGGCGATCAGGTCGTCTCCCACGCGAGCGATCAGGGTGCCGAGCCGCCCGATCCCGGCCGGGACACGCTCGATATCGGCCTGGGGCGGCGCCAGCTCACCCGGCGCCGCCCGGCCGAACCGGACGATCGTGACGGTCGCGTCGTCGACCAGCACCACCTCGTCACTCACGCCGAAGCTCGGCACCAACCGACCCGCTGGGAGGGGGCAGGAGCGAATACCGGACGGAGTCCGAGGCCCCCCGTGGTCGCCGGTCGCCGGCTGCCACGACCGCACCTCGTCGGCGTACGGGTCGACCACCAGCACGTGGTCTCCCTCGACCCCGAGCAGGGTGCCGCCGAGCTCCGCCACCCGCTCGGGCACGAGCACGTCCCACACCCCCACCCCTTCGTCGTGCTCGACCACCAGGCGACCGTCGGCGAGCCACCCGACCGAGTGGCATCCGAGATCGTCCGGCGTGGCGTCGAGATCGACCCGCCAGGCCTCGAGCTGCACCACCGCGTGCATCGACGCGCGCTCGTGCGGGGCGATCGCCCGGATCGCGGCGTCGATCAGCTCTGCCGCCCCATCGAGCCGGACCGCGGCGACCTCGGCCCCGAGGCCGACCAGCCCCCATCCGGCCGCGCCACGCCGCGAGAACGGCCCGCCTTGGTTCCACGCGTGCTGGACGAGCTCGTGCAGCGCGTGCTCCACCTCGTCGTCGGCCGCGCCACAGTCCGCGTGCATGATCCGGAACGCCGAGAACGCGGCCAGCGCGGTGCGGAGCGCGCGCTCGGTCCCCTCGGGCACCGGCCCCACGCCGGTCGGGCGCGCCGCGATCCGGCCGATCACCGCGACCTCGACCCCCGTCCGCAGCTCCGCGACCCGCACCCCGGGAGAGGCCCGGTCGATGCTCGCCACCCACTTCCGCCCTGGCTCGATCGCCAGGGTCACGATCGGCTCCGGGTGTGGGGGGTGCACCCCGAGCCGAGTGGCCGTGAGCGTGTCCCACACCTCGATCCGATCGCCGACCGCCGCCACCAGCCACCGTCCCGACAGCGCCACCGCGCCCACCGAAGCGCCGTGGGACCAGACATCGATCAACGTCGCGCCCGTGCCGAGATCCACCACCCGGAGCCTGCCGTCCGGGTACCCGAGCGCGGCGCGCCCTCCCCCGAACGCGAACGCCGTGGGGGCTGCCGGGATCGCGATCGTGCGGGTCACCCCGGGGTGGGGGCCGGGCTCGAGGCGCGCGAGCTCGGTCACCCTTCCTCCTCGGTCAGGTCCGCGGCCGGCACCGCAGGCAGCTCCTCCCCGATCTCGCGGGGGAGTGGGTCGAACCGGTGCGGCTGGAGCTGCGACAGGTGCTGGTAGTCGCGCACGTAGCTCTCCCACCCCCGCAGGCGCCCCTTCCGCTCCTCACCCTCGCGGAACCGGAACAGCCCCATGTAGTTCTCGCGCCACCACTGCCAGAAGTCCTTCTCGTAGATCACGCCGTCCAGGAGTGGCTCGTACAGCTCTTGCTCGTACTTCGCCCCGGTGATCCAATCGCGGCAGCTCCACCCACCCTTGCCGTCGTACACGACGTAGTGCGAGCTCGCGAACGTCCACGAGCCGGTGTTCACGTACTTCCGACCCCCGCGGGTCACCACGCCCGGCAGGTGCGAGTGCCCACACAGCACCACGTCGTATCGGCCGCTGTCGAGGATCTCCCACGCCGGCCCGAAGATCCCCATCGGATCGCCCATGTTGGATCGGGCCCAGTAGGTGAGGTACCGGTTGAGGCTCTCGGCCGAGCGGGTCGCGCCGACCACGGCCATCGCCGAAGCGTAGGCGTTGGCGACCCACGCGATCTTGTGGGCGAGCCAGAACAGCAGCCGGTTCCCGCGGGTGTAGAACTCGCCGATCGGGATGCGCAGCCAGGTGCCGAGGTACCGCTCGAACGCGTGGTGGATGGTGGTCGACCACCCGTGGCCGTGGTGGATCGCGTCGCGCAGGTACGGGTCGAACTGCCACCCGTGCACCACCAGGATCCGATCGCCGACCTGCAGCTCGTCGCACACGCGGAACTGGAGGATCTCGTGGAACAGGTTGAGCTCGTAGTCGTGGTTCCCGACGACGTAGTACAGGCGACCCTCCCGCGCGAGGCGGGACAACGCGGAGAACAGCTCCTGGTGGGCGCGCAGAACCCGGGTGAACGACCAGGCCTGATGGAAGTCGATCGCGTCGCCGACCACGACGAGCACGCTGCCCTCGCGGGTGACGCGCTCGACCAGCGCCAGCAGGTGCCGGTCCTTGCCGAAGAACGCGTCGGACGGCGTGGCGTCGCCGAGGTGGAGGTCGGACACGAACCAGATCGGCCGGTCGGCCGGCAGGGACGCGACCACGGGTGGCCGGTGGTTCCAGCCGGGGGCGACCGGGGGGGCGCTCGGAGGACGGG
>JBEBJC010001060.1:0-3099 GCA_040080105.1 Myxococcota bacterium | reverse complement strand
AATGTCGCGTATCACGCCAGGTGAGCCCCGGCACGCGCGCTCGTAGCGGGTGGCCGGTTCTGGCGAGCACACCCCGGCCGTTTCTGGTGAGCGTCGAAGGTTTGGGGCTGCCGCTCCTCAGCTACGGCGATTTGCGCCAACCCCGAACCTGATGTCGGGCGAGACGGTCGTCGAGCCGACCAGGGATTCGATTCCGGCTGTCGTCCGACTGCGGAGCGGCAGCCCTGAATCCAGCTTCATCCGGCAGCATCGTCCGCCCCGTCCCGACGCCCTCCGTGAACTCCGTCGTTCCCTCCGTGATCTCCGTGTTTCGTCCGATCGAACTTCACAATGGGCTCCGGCACCGCGGTCAGACCGCCAAGGCGCGGCCGGTGTGAGTCCACCGGTGGACGGCGCCAGCAACCGGCGTACGAGCACGCTGAACCAGATCTCGACCTAATTGAGCCACGAACAGTGCTTCGGCGTGTAAACCATGCGTATCCGGTGACTCGGATCGGCCAGAAATGCGGTGCGCGAGGTTTTTCTCGCAAGGATGCCGCACTTCCCTTGCCGAGGTCGTCGGTGATGCCGCACCACTTCGCGACTTGCTCGACGAGGGTCGCGGAGCGGTGAGTGTCCAGGTTGTCTGCGACGAACACCCACACGGCGTCAGGATCGCCCGAGACGGTCTGTTGGATGTGGTTGGCGAAGTCCAGCTCGGTTCGGGTCGGACCGATCGTGAAGGAGGCGACCTCGCCGGTCGCAACCTCGAAGTCGGCCATCAGGCAGAGCGTCCCGTGCCTCACGTACTCGTACTCGTACCGCTCGATCAACCCGGCCGGCATGGCTTCGTCGGGGCGATTCGCTCCAACGCCTGGATGCTCGTCTTCTCGTCCGTCGAGATCACGTGCTCCCCGCGCATGTGAGCTTCAGCCGCGGTGTCCTTGGTCTTCGCGTTGAAACCAGTACCGCGACCGGTGCGGTTTGAGCTCGGCGTCCTCCATGATGCGACCCACGTGACGGGGCGAGATGCTCGCGACGATGCCGCGCTTGATCACCTCGTCAACCAGCTCGCGAGGGGTCCAGTGCGCACGATCTCTCTCATCGAGACTCGGCGTCCGGAGCGGATCCAGTCGCCATCTCGGCCGCGGAGTACTAGCCTCCGAGAGTGCCCGCGGATCACGGCTACAGGCCCGTTCCCGACGCTCCGCACCTTCCCGAATCAGCCGGTGGGCACAAGGTGGACACGAGGTGCGTAGGTCGCGGGGCAGGAGGCGATCATGGCGACGTTCGAGCGACGATCTGCTGAGCCGCCTCATCGGGCCTTTGATCGCAGGGAGTGAGGAGTCGCTTAGCCAGGGCCACGGCGGTCGCGGGTTCTTCGGCGGCTTGACAGCGCGCTGACCCTTAGGGCCCGCCACGGCCGCCGACAGGATCGATTGTTCGGCAGTGCGCCCTTACGGTTCGAGCGGCGTCCACATCGCCTGATCGCCCTCGACCCAGAAGGTCCAGAGGGTGTCGTCGGCGTAGAAGATGTTCTCGCCCTCGCGGGCGCACCCGGCGAGCATCCACTCCTGCCCGTCCGGCGACCAGAATCGGCGGTACGCACTCCACTCCAGATGCCACAGGTAGACCCTGCCCAGCAGGGCATCAGGCCCACCATCGAGCCCCGTGGACTCGCTCGCTTCGGCCTTCCAGGCCCACGGACCCTCCGTGAACGAGGCCCAGCCAGAGTAGTCGGGCGAGAAGACCCTGCCGTAAAACTCGTCCACTGTGACCCCGGTGTACAAGTCCACGGTGGGGCAGTCCACCAGGTTCTCGCTGTCGACGTCGAGCACGACGAAGCCCGGTTCCATGGCCGGCGAGGGATACGGAATCACGTCCGCAACGGCCCGGTCCCAGACGACGGCGTCCGACGACTTCGAGTTCGTCACAGGCACCGGCTCGGGACCCCACCAGACCTGGTCCAGCAACCCGTCGGCGATGTCGGCCGCGCCGTCAGGGTCGTCAGCGCACGGGTCGGCGATGAGTTGAGCGTAGAGCGGCCCCTGCTCGCAGAACATGGCCAGGGCCTCACTCCTCCGGGACCTCGCGTTCTTGCTCGCATACGTGTCCGTCACGCCGGGCACGCCGTTCCCGAACAACTTATCGGAGATGTCGTCCCAGATGGTTCCGGGCTCTGCCGCCAGTTCGTCGGCGAAGTCGAGGGCGTGGCACAGTTCGTGGCGGGTGGTGTACTGGAGGTCGCGGTCGGAGAGCCCCGACGAGACACGCACCCTGTGTGTCGCTCGTTCGTAGTCGCCAGCGAGTCCGTTCGGGAGGTAGTTCAGGTGGACGGCGGACAGGGTGACCCGCCCGCCGCCAGTTGCGGCTTCGAACTCGTCCACGATGGCGCGGACGAGCGCACGCTGGCTCGCCGTGCCCCCGCTGATCGGCACGTCGGAGAGGGGGTACTGCTTGCACCCCGCCAGGAGCGCGGCGAGCCAGGTGATCACGGCGTGCTCGTGTACGTGCCCTGGAGGTGGACGGCGACGGAGCCCCAGGTGCCGCCGTGCGAGCAATTCAAGTACCAGGTGTGGTTCGAGTTGTTCATCACGCCGGTCGCATCAGCCTCCATGGTGATCGCGGCCCGGTAGATGTCGGAATCGATGTACCCCTCACCATTCAGTTCAGGGTCGTCTGCATCATCCACGGTGAACGCGCCGGAGGACAGGTTCATGTCTACTGCTGACGGCCATCGAGATCTGAGCCAGGGCGGCCGCGCCTGGTGGTCCGGTCGTCTCCGATGGCCCGCGGCGGTAGCCGCTTCGCCGCCCTTGGGTCGCTGTCCGCGTCGACCGGCGGCGTCCCGGTCCCACAACCGCCTCATGAAGCGGGTGCGGGAAGGCGAGTGACCGCGGACACCAGGTGGACACGAGGGGGTGCCCGATCGTGTCCGCCCAGTGTCCACCGTCGCGTCCGGACCACCACTGCGATGCAGGCTCCATCGGCGTCGTCCCGAGACGTGTTAGATGTTGCTTGCAATTTCAGTTCTGAGCCCAAGTCGGGCAGATCGCACTCGGATGGGGCCCGGGGCTTAGGGCTGCGCAAAGTCCCCCTCACCCCTGCCCTCTCCCCCGA
>JBEBJC010000109.1:0-14002 GCA_040080105.1 Myxococcota bacterium | reverse complement strand
CGGTGTTGTGGGTCAGCGGGCGCGACGGACCACTGGCCGGGGCGGCGGGGGTCGTGGTCGCTGCGCTGGTGGCGGCGCTCCCGTGCACGCTGCTCGGGGTGTACGGTCTCGCCGCGCTGCCGGCGCTCGCGCTGACCGCCGCGCCGGCGGTGCTCGCCCGCCCCGCCGCGGCTCAGTGACCGGTCATCCAGCTGTGGAGCTCGGTGGTCGCGGCCTCGAACCCGGAACCCTGGAACCACCGGACCATGAACGACGGCACCGAGCCGCCCGGGCCGTACGACAGCGCGTAGGTCACCGTCACCCCGCCCTCGGAGCGGGGGACGAAGTGCCAGTACCCGTCGTCGAACGCGACCTGGACTCGCTTCTCGTCGATGGCCGGCTGGGCCGCGTCGAGCGTCCACCCGAACTTCAGCCCCCCGCCGACCTCGGACCGGGTCATCTTCAGCGTGCACTCCCGATCCGAGATCCCGCTCGCCTGGTGCACCTGGTGCACGATCGCCGCCCCACCCTCGGAGCGGACCACGTCCGACGCCGCGATCGCGGAGAAGAACAGGTCGTGGTCTTCGAACTTCGAGAAGATCCGATCGATCTTGTCGAGGGTCACGTCGGACCAGGTGCACTCGGCCATCATCGGCACCACGCCGTTCGACAGCGCAGGCCCGCTGTAGATCTTGCACGTGTCGGTCGACTTCGACAGCGTGTACCCCGACGGCGCCGCGACCGCGGCCGCCGCCCACACCAGCATCCCAACTCCCACGACCCACCTCCGGTCCACCCGAGAACCCGAAGCCCGGGTCTCGTCAAACCCGGCGGTCCGGGTCGACCATCCCGAGCGCCGCCAACCGGGCGCGCTCCCCTTCCACGATCCGCTCGAGCCGGTGGGGCTCGTGGACCGGGATCGTAGCCGTCAACCTCGCGATCGGTCCGATACCGAGCGACGCGGGATCGTCGTGGTCGGTGAGCGACTCGGGGGACAGCTCCACCCGAGTGAACCCTTCGACCCACACCCGAGCCGGGGCCCCGGCGCGCGCGAGCGCCGCCGCCCGCGCGCGCTCGGCCCGGGTGACCACCGCGACCAGCGGGTGTAGCCGCTCGCCGTCCCACGCCACCGAAGGCGCGCGCGCCAGCAGCACGTCCCACGCGGTCACGCCCGGGACGTCACACGGGACGATCGCCACCCGCTCGGTGCGGGCGGCGTCGAGCGCGCTCACGACCCCCCACAGCGGGTGCGGCTCCTCGTCGTCCGGCTCGAGCACCACCTCGAGCGCCGAGCCGTCGGGCAGGGGCCACGGCAGCCCGTCGTCGACCCGGCCGCACACCTGCCGCAGCGACTCGGCGGCGGCCACCCCGAGCGGTCGGCCCCGGTACGGCGCGCGCGCCTTGTCCGAGCCCATCCGGCGCGATCTGCCGCCGGCGAGCACGAACCCGTCGACGGGATCGGCGCTCAGTGACACGGCTCCGGGACACTCGGCACGTACTGCACCCCGTGTGGTGTGATCAGCTCGAACGGCTCGGCCGGCGGCTGGGTCCACGTGACCTTCGCCCACTCCCCCGACTCGCTCAGCACGAGGTCGACCTTCTTCACCTCGGCGGTGGGGTCGGCCCGCAGCGCCAGCGTCAACACGCCGTCTTCCCCTCGGCGCGAGCCGGTGACCTCGTAGTCGATCCGGGTCGCCATGGCGTCGATCAGATGGTACCCGGCGCGCGCGGTGGCGTCGGCCACGAGCTCGAACCCGCGCGGCCCGGCGCACGCGGAGGTCCCGGAGCGCACCGGCCACTTGCCGACGAACGCGGTCAGGTCCTCGTACCGCGCCTCCCGATCGTCGACGGGGGCCGGGGCAGCGCGGGGCGCGGCCTCTGGCGCGGCCTCGGGCTCGGTGTTGCGGCTGCACGCGAGCGCGGCGAACACGGTGAACATCGGTTCCTCCGGGCCCGCCTTAGCGTCAGCCGTCCGAGGCGACCAGGTAGGTGATCTCGACCCGCGAGTCCACCGGCACGGTGTAGCTGGTGAACGAGACGCTGTTTCGGCTCTCGTCCCACCGGAAGTCGCCCGCGAGGAAGGTCAGGGTGGCGCCGGTGGGCTCCATCACGTGGATCTCGAGCGACTCCGGGACCGGCCGGAGCGACAGGAAGAACTCGGTGCGGAGCACCGGGAGCTGCAGCCCGCCGAGCTGCTCGAGCAGCTCGGGCCAGTCCGACTGGTTGATGTCCGCCGCCACCCCGCCGAGCCGCTCGGTGAGCTCGAGGTAGTCGTCGCCGCGGGTCTCGGGCCCCACCTCGATCGTCGACACCACGCTGTTGAACGACACGTGCCCGGTGTACGGCCGCAGGTCGGTGACCCAGTCCACGAACTGGTCGGTGGTGATCCGGTCCGAGTCGTCGTCCTCGTCGGAGACCACGCTGAAGTGCAGCCACCCGTAACTGTCGTCGTGCAGGAAGCCGGCGTTCTCGTCCTCGCCGAGCAGATCGATCGCGGTCCACGCGGCCTCCCTCCCCTCCTCCTTCAACGTGGTGGAGTCGAGGCCGGTGATCATGTGGGCGAACACCAGCTCCGGGTCCGGGGTGTCGCGGGTCACGAACCGCACGCCGTCACGCTCCACGAGCTCGCCGTGGCCGCTCTCCATGTCGGTGGTGACCACGCCGAGGTGCCAATCCACCGGCGCCTCCACGAACCACTGCACGAACTTGGGGAACGCGGTGGCCAGCCTCTCGCGGTCCTCGCTCATCGACGGGGAGGTGTCCACGATCCACAGCAGGTCCACCACCGGCTCGGTGACCTGCAGGATCCGATCGGTCTGGATCCGGGCCGGTGGCTCGGGCGGGTTCGGCGCGCCCCACGTCGGCGCGTCGGGCGAGTCGATGTCCCACTCGCTGCAGGCAGGGACGAGGAGCAACCAGGTCATGCGGGATCATGGCCGGCCGACCGGCCGACCGTCAATTCGGCGGGATGGGAGCCCGCCGAACGATCGAGTGTCCGCGGTGCCCGGGTCAGGCGGGTCAGGCGCGCGCGCCCGCCGCGGGGACGAACCCACACACCGCGCAGCTCTTGTTGCCCTCCGCGTCGACCAGCGCGTTCTTCGCTGCGTAGCAGCCCTGGTGGAACACCCGCCCGCAGCCGAACGCGCAGTTCGCCCGCACGTCGATCGTCACCGGGCCGCCGCAGATCCCGCACGGCCAGGTCACCCGCTCCTCGGCCTCCTTGGCCTCCTTCGGCGCCACCGCCGGCAGCGGCTCGACCGCGCCGTACCACGCGAGCCAGCCGAGCAGGATCCCGAGCGCCCCGCCGATGAACGCGGAGCCCAGCGCCAGGGCCAGATCGGACGACACCGCCCCGATCGCGAGCGCCGGCACGCCGGCCACCAGCAGCAGCGGCACGTACATCAGGTACGCGGTCACCGGGATGCGGATCTGGCTGCCGAGCCCGCCCCACAGGTGCCGCGACAGCGAGGTGCACAGCAGGGACAGGCCGGTGCCCGGCACCAGGCCGGCCACGAGCCCCGGCGTGTTCGCGAGCAGCACCGACCACGCGCCCGACCACACCACCACCCCGAGCAGGCCGAGCGCGACGTTCACGTTGCCAGCGGCGGCATAGCCCAGGTTCGGGGGGTACTCGGGGGTCCGCTCCTCGAGGCCCGAACCCGCCGGGGGCTGCGGCAGCAGGTGGAGCAGCTCGTGCGGGACGATGCCGAGCTCCTGCAGCTTCTCCTCCGGCTGCAGCAGGCGTCCGCGGGCCCGCAGCCAGTACTCCCGCCGGGTGCCGTCGGGCCAGTAGCCACCGAGCCCGGCGTCGCGGGCCATCCGCTGGGTCAGGTCGCGGACCGGGAGGTAGGTCGGGATCACCAGGTCGAGGCTGAACGGCTGCAGATCGATCACCTGCACCCGCACGGGCACCGTGCCGGCCTCTCGCGGAACCTGGTATGCGCCGACGCTCACCCCGCCAGTCTAACGGGGCCGGGCGCCCAGGTCTTCCTCCAGGCAGTCGAGCTCTGCCGACAGCGCCCGCGCGAGCTCGCGGAGCTCGCGCGACGGGCCCGACGCCAGCAAGTCTTCCCCGTCGTCGAGCGGGCGCCCGGGGTCGAGGTGGTACAGCTCGTCCCGGCCGTCGGACGCGCGCTGCAGCTTGTGCGCGCCGGCGCGGAGCGCGCGCCGATCGATGGTCCACTCGGCGTCGCGCCCGTTCGGGAAGAACCCCTCGGTGTACACCCGATCGTGCCCCGGGGCGGAAGGATCGGCGAGCACCGCCAGGAACGAGCGACCGTCGAGGGGTACCCGCTCCTCCCGGTCGAGCGCCAGCGCCTCGTCGGGGCCCCCGAGCGGCACCCCAGTGAGCTCCGCCACGGTCGGGACGATGTCGATCAGGTGCACCCAAGCGTCGGTGGTGGCGCCAGGGTGGGCGACCGCCGGGCCGGTGACCAACAGCGGGACCCGCACCCCGAGCTCGTGCACCGACGACTTCGCTTGGCGCGGGTCGAACGGGGGGAGCACGACCTGCTCCGGCGGCCCGTTGTCTCCGACCACGATCACGGTGGTGCGGGCGCGCAGCTCGGGCTCCAACCCGTCCAGCAACCGCCCGAGCTCGGCGTCGAGCGCGACCAGGGTGGCGTCGTACAGCCCGCGCGGGGAGTCGTCGACCGGCTCGGGTCCGTTGGGAGGCGCGATCCACGGGGAATGCGCGGCGTTGTACGCCACGTACAGCAGCCACGGCTCAGGCATCACCGTCAGCCGGGCGAGGGCGTCGTCGGTGGTCTCCGCGGTGAGGTACCCGGTCCGGACCGCCACTTCGCCGTTCAGGTCCTCGTCCCAGCTCAGGTACCCGCGCCCGGGCGAGTAGCTCGGGTTCCCGAGTGGACCCTCGAACCAGCCGAACCCCTGGTCGAGCGGGTGGGTGGTCCAGGCGGGGGCAGCAGGGCCTGCGAGGTGCCACTTGCCGATCGCGCTCGTCGCGTACGCGGGGCCCCACGCCTCGCTCAGCGCCTCGGGCAGGGTGACCTCGGCCAGCGGGAGGAACCCGTCGTCGTCGCCGGTGTCGACGATCCACCCGACGCCGGAGCGGCGGGGGTGGCGCCCGGTGAGGAGCGCCGCCCGGCTGGGTGAGCACACGGGCTCGGACCACGCGTGGCGGAACGTGAGGCCCTCCGCGGCGAGTCGGTCGAGGGTCGGGGTCGGCGGCGCGGTGGGATCGATCCCGTATGCGCGCACGTTCCCGATCCCCACGTCGTCGAGCACCACCAACAACACGTTGCCCCCGACCGGCTCCGGGATCGTGACCTCGGCGCGCTCACCGCCGACGATCGCGGCCCAGGTCTGGTCCGGGCGGAGTGCGCGGGCGGGGACGATCGGGCCGGTCCACGGCGCGACCGCCCCGTCGACCTCCCACCGGACCGCGGTCCCGGGGGCGACCTGGGCGCGCAGATCCCGGATCGCGAGGGGGGGAGCGAGCGCGACCTGCCGCCCGGGCGGGGGGCGGTCCAGGTCGGGATCCGCCCGCGACGGACACGGTTCGGGACGGGTACACGCCAGCCACCACCACATGTCCCAGGATACGACACCGATCGGGTCCCGGCCCGCGACCGTTTCCGGTACGCTGGCGCGACAGGAGGCGGCTTGCGGATCGTTCAGCTCTCCGACCCCCACGTGTCGGCGTCAGAACCTCGGAACGCCGCGTTCTTGGAGCGGGCGATCGCGCGGGTGCCGTCGGTGGGCGCGGACCTGGTGCTGCTCACCGGCGACCTCGTCGATCGAGGCACCGCCGAGGAGTACGGTCAGCTGGTAGACCTGTTGTCGGCGTGCGCCGTGCCGGTGTTCGTGCTCCCCGGCAACCACGACGATCGGCGCCAGCTGGTGCGGACGTTCGCCCAGCCGTACCTCCCGCCGGAAGGGTTCGTTCAGTACACGCTCGAGGATGGCCCGGTGCGGATCGTGGCGCTCGACACCGTCATCCCGCGCCAGAGCGGGGGCGAGCTGTGCCCGGAGCGGCTCGGGTGGCTGGACGCCCGCCTGGCCGAAGCCCCGGACAAGCCCACGCTGGTGGCGATGCACCACCCCCCGTTCCTCTCGGGCGTCGCGAAGATGGACGAGATGGGGCTCGCCGACCCGTCCGGGCTGGAGGCGGTGATCCGGCGTCACCCACAGGTGGAGCGGATCGTGTGCGGCCACCTGCACCGGACCATCGTCCGCCGGTTCGCCGGCACGGTCGCGTGCACCGCGCCGTCGACCGCGCACCAGATCGGGTTGGATCTCGCGCCGTCGCGCAAGCTCACCGCCACCTGGGATCCACCCGGGATGTTGATCCACGTGTGGCTCGGCGACTCGCTCGTCACCCACGTCGAGCCGATCCCCGTGGCCGAGTCGCTCACCCTGTTCGACGGGCAGGACTGGGTGGTCGACTGAAGGAACCTCCGCGCCTGCGCCGTACGGCGGGCAGGGGGTTCGATGACGAGTCTGTTCGAGCTGTTCACCCTGGGCCTGGTGCAGTGGGCGGTCGTCCGGCAGGGGGAGGTGCGGATCGTCGAGTCGCGGGGGAAGTTCGCCCGGGTGGCGCAGCCGGGCGTGTCGATGTTGTTCAGCCTGTGGGGGTACGGCGAGTCGATCGGCAAGTTCGACCTGTCGAAGGTGGTGCAGACGCCCGACGGCCCGCGCCTGGTGCAGCAGCGCGGGGTGACCGTCCTTTCGACCCGGGTTCAGGTGGAGGACTACCCCAAGGAGTCGGTGATCACCCGCGACAACGCCACCGTGTACATCGACGCGGTGGTGTACTACCAGGTCGTCGACTTCCACCGGGCCGTGTACGAGGTCCAGGACTACCCGGCGGCGCTGCAGAAGCTCGTCCAGTCTGCCCTGCGCGACGAGTGCGGCAAGTACGAGCTCGACGAGCTGCTCACCAGCCGCGACCGGATCAACTCCGCGCTGCGGGCCACCCTCGATCACGCGACCGATCCGTGGGGGATCCGGGTGGACCGGGTGGAGATCAAGGACATCGACCTCGGGGACTTCGGGCGGATCCTGGCCGAGCAGCGCGCGACCGAGACCCGGCGGCGCACCGCGATCACCGAGGCCGAGGGCGAGAAGCGCGCAGCGATCCTCAAGGCCGAAGGTGCCCGCGAGGCAGCGGTGCTCGAGGCGCGGGCGCAGCAGGAGTCGATGGTGCTGGTGGCCGAGGGGCGGAAGGCCGCGGCGCTGCTCCAGGCGGACGCCGACGCCGAGGCCCTGGTCAAGCAACGCGAGGCCGAGGCCCGTGGGTTCGCGATGCTCAAGGGAGTGTTCGCCGACGGCAGCGCCGGCTCGGATCGCCTGTTCGAGGTGCTGCGGGTGCTGAAGGCCGCCGAGGTCGGCGAGCAGCTGGCGAACGGTCAGGCGACCAAGGTGTTCCTGCCGGCGGACCTGTCGAGCGGGTTCGGGGTCATGGGGGTGGCGACGCTCGACCGGATGGGGAGCTGATCGCCCACCACCGCTCGAGGCCGGCCGCGACGATCGAGCCGCCCAGGTAGGCAAGCAGGTCCAGCGGGTCGAACGTCGAGCCGAGCACCAGGTGGGCGATCCACGGGGCGTCGGGGCCCACCAGGTGGAGGCCCTGGAGCGACTCGAGCCCGACCGCCAGCGCGCCCACCCCGAGCAAGCGCGACCGCGCGGAGCCCACCCCGACCGCGGCGAGTGAGGCGACGAGGAACACCACCACCAACACGTCGCCGAGCGCCCCGCGCACCGGCCCCCGCGCCCACAGGAACAGCGCGATGCCGGCGGCGAGGGAGAGCGCTCCCACCGCCGCCGCCCGGCCGTTCATCAGCGCATCGCCTCGACCGTCTTCTCCAGCTCCTCGCTGATCCGCTGCAGCGGCTGGAGCAGGCGCTCGAACTGCTGGAACCACCGGAGCCAGGTCTCGTCCGACTGCTCCGAGCCCGGGATCTCGGCGTTCACCCTACGCACGAACTCGGTGAACTGGGCGATCCGATCGGTGGTCGGCGGCAACGGGTTGTAGAAGTCGTGCGCGTAGGTGATCAGCGTGCCGGCGCTGCGGTACAGCACGCGATCGCCGGTGCCCTCTTCGATCAGCAGGAACTCGGCGCTGATCAGCGCGCCGGTGAACGCCACCAGCCCGATCGACTGCTCCTTCAAGGTGGAGGTGCGGAACAGGTTCACCAGGATCTTCCTATTGATCCGGATGAACTCGACCACGCGCGGCTTGAGGTACGACTCGGCGGCACGGATCTGCCGCCCGGCCCGCGGCACCGGGAGCTGCACCTGGACCATCCGCCCCAGGCGGACGTTGATCCGGGTGAGCGCGACGCCGGAGCCGTGCTCCTCGTCGGCCGGCAACAGCCGCGGAGCCACGTCCTCGATCACCCGGGCCTCGCGCAGGTCGGCGGTGTCGTACACCGGCCGCGCCGCCTCCTCGTCGGGCCGCTCGGTGTGGAACAGCCACAGCAGGTACTCGCCGTCGCTCTTCGGCACCTCCAACGGCACGACCACGTCCTGGCGCAGGTGAACCCCCTGCCCCTCGCGGGTCAGGCCGAACCCGGCCTTCACCACCGCGGTGTACTTCTTCCGCCGCTGCTCGAGCTCGACCTGGAGCCCTTGTACGACCCCGTACCCGTGCATGTACAGCGCGTGGCGCTGGAGCGCGCGGCGGTGGTACAGCTGGTCGTCGGCCAGATCTTGCGCGGTGAGGCACAGGCCCTCGTACGGGGCGAGGCGGCGCAGCACGTCGGACGTCATGGAACGAACCCTCGGACGACGGGACGGGCGCTCATCGGCGCTCGTCGAAGCGGATGGTGAAGGCCACGTGGGTCGGCTTCTCCCGACTCACCACGTTCACGATGCGGCGCAACACGTGAGCGGCTCGCTCGCCGAACCGGTTCTGGAACCGGTCGCGGGGCTCGAGCCGCAGGGTGAAGAAGCTGGTGGAGGCGCGCCCGCCGGGGCGCTCGGCGGTCGGGGCCTGCATCAGGTACGCGCCCGGCGGATCCCCCCGCTGGTACCGCTCGACCACCGTGGCCCCGCCGATCAGGTGCGCCTTGCCCAAGATCGCCGCCTTCGGCAGTGAGCGCTCCTCGACCCGCACCGGCGCGCTCGTGAGCACCCGAACCATCTCCTCGATGCCCATCCGGGTGCCCCGGGTCCGCATCAGGCGGATCGCGCGGCGGACGAGCTCGCGCTGCTGGTGCACCGGCAACGACTCGTCGAGATCGAAGCCGACCCAGCTCGCGAGCCAAGGCAACATCTTCGCCTCGGTCATCATCGGGTCGGTGAGGTCCACGAGGCCGTCGATCTGGTTCGTGATCGAGGTCATCACGTGCTGGAAGATGAACAACATCCGGCGCAGCGGATCCTCGTCGGGATCGAGCTCGATCGCCTCGAGGTCCGGCAGCTCGCGCCCCCGGTACCGCTCCACCTCGGACGCCCGGGCCCGCACCACCTCGCGCGAGTGGACCGGGCCCTCCCCCTGAAAGATCGCGGGGAGGAACCTGAGGTAGCCGCGCACCGGCACGTGCAGCACCACCTCGTCGTCGACCGTGAGGTTGCGGGAGCGGCGGTTCGCGCCGTCGACCCGCGGCCGGATCGTCACCAGGTGGTCCGGCACGAAGAACGACGCGGGCTCGCCGTTGGGGAGCACCCGCTCGCCGCGGATCCACGTGACCTCGCTCGAGTTCGTGTGGCGGATCTCGATCTCGCGCACCGCGCCGATCGCCTCGCCGCGGCGGACCTCCACCAGCTGGAAGGTGATCCGGTTCGCCATGTTGCGCTGGAGGTACTCGATCGCCCCGCGCACGGGGAACTGGATCGCGACCACCTGCTCGAGGTACCGCAGATCGGTGGTCGACTCGTACAGCGTGAGCGTCGTCCCGCTCCCGGTCCTCGGGACGGGCAGCGCAGGGTTGCCGACGCGGCGCGCGGGGAGACGACGGCGCCTCATCCTTCGCCCTCCTCACTCACCACCCGGACGTGCCGGAGCACGAACAGGTCGTGGGTGTCGAGCGCGACCACCTGCTGCCCTTCCCCTCGCTCCCACCCGGGGATGGCTTCCCGGTCACCGGTCGGGACGAGGTACACCTGCACGTCCACCACGTGGCGCACCT
Organism: Myxococcota bacterium; assembly: GCA_040080105.1. Classification (GTDB taxonomy): domain Bacteria; phylum Myxococcota_A; class UBA796; order UBA796; genus JACKER01. The sequence goes on along the minus strand of JBEBJC010000109.1, from coordinate 3,929 downwards.
CGGTCAGATCGCTCACCATCCGGCCGAAGTCCTGGGCGAACAGCGTGGCCCGGAACGGCCAACCCTGCGCGTCCAGCCCTCCGGCGTACGGGTCGAGGAACCGGCGCACCCACGCGCGGGCGTGCTCGCGCACCAGGACGAAGTTCGCGTTCGGACGCAGGCGCACGCTGATCGACACGTCGACCGGCAGGAACGTCGCGAGGCGCACCTTCGGCTGCACGTTCACCAGACACCGCTTCGCGAGGTACTTCTGGACGTGCTCCTTGAGCCCGGTCGCGAGGAACGGGTCGGGGATCAGCTCGTTCTCCATCCGGTGGGGCAGGATCACCACCTCGACCTCGCCGTCGTTCGAGATCGAGCCGTCACAAGCGGCCCGGGCGACCTCACCCGACGCCTCGCGCGCGATGATCTCGAAGTCCGCCCGGGTCACCGCGCGGTCGCGGCTCGCGAGCACCGAGGGGGCACGGCGGAGGATGTCGTCGATGCTCTCGGCGTTCAACCCACCGTTCGCCGGCAATACGTTGCCGACCTCGACCATGTCGTTGAACGCCTCGCACACGCTCACCCGGCGGGCGCCGACGTTGCCCGCGTCGCCCGGGACCACGTGGTACAGCTCGACCGCGATGTTGTAGCTGCCGACGGGCACGATCTTGCCGCGGATCCCGTTGCCGAACGTCAGCGTCCCGTCGACCGCGTCGACCGTGAACACCCGGTCGTCCTTGCTCGCGGTCAGCAACGTGTTGCCCGGGGCGCGACGCCACTCCCGGCGCTCTCCGTCGTCCTCGATCACGTACAGCCGCAGGTCGGGGAACTGATCCGGGTTGGCGAAGGCCGAGTCCTTCTCCTCTTCGGTGTGCAGGTACAGCGGCTGGCGCCGGAGCTTCACGCTCTGGTGCGGCACGCCCTGCCCGCTGAACTTCTCCATGCGGAACTCGTGCAGGTTCACCGCGTCCACCGTGTTCAGCATGATGTGCGACACGGGCGGCAACGGCGGCAGCTCGGTGCCCTTGGGCGACCGGAACAGCACCCGCATCCACGTTCCGTCGCGGACCGAGGGCTTCGCCGGCGACGCGTACTCGAACGCCATCACGCCGGTGCGGTCCAGGCGGTAGTTGCGGTCCTCCTGGTCATTGTTCACCAGGCGACGCCACCGCACCCGGCCTGGACCCACCTGCTCGAGCTCCTCCCACAACACCGACACGCCGGACGGCAGGTACGTCTCGCCGCGACACCGGAAGGTGATCGCGTGGCGGATCCCGACCGGGAGCGGCCGAGAGAGCTTCAGGTACAGCGCGGTGTGCGCGGTGGGCTCTTGCTCGGTCCCCAGATCGTCGGTCGTGTCGATGAACGTGTCGAACGGGTGGTGCTCCGACAGCCGACCGGAGCTGCGCACGATCGCGCGCGACATCCGCCGGTTGTGCTCCCGGTGCTCCACCGTCGCGACCTTCAGCCCGGGCATCGGCTGCTCGTACACGTTCTTGCCGACGACGCCGTCGACGCCGATCCGAACGGCGAACACCTTCAGGCTGATCGGCGCGGGCGGGGTCTTCGCGTCGGGCTGGAAGGTCAGCGCCGCGCGGGTCAGCTCGAACCGCAGCCAGCACGTCTCCTTCGCGGCGATCTCCGACCGGAACAGCCCCTTCAGGTTCTCCTTCGGATCGAGGAAGATCCGAATCTTCCGGCGCGATGGGGTCAGCGCCCCCTCGGGGTCCAGATCGGCGAACGTGAACCGGGCGTACTTCGCGTCTTCGGTGTGGACCACCCGCCAGGTGTCGGCCGCGCGGTAGGTGAGCTGGAGGTGGTACTGGTCCTTCGGGTCCTCGATCAGGTCGCCGTCGACCTCGAAACCGACCTCGATCTCGACCATCACCGGCCGTTGCGCGCGGTTGTCGAACACGTCGGCGCCGATGAAGAACTTCATCCCCGCCAGCGGCGACAGGGTGGCCGCGGGCTGGAACGGCAGCACCGGCAGCGACACCGGGTCGATGGTGCCGGCCGCTCCGGTCTCGGGCCCCGCCGCGAGGTACAGGATCACCGGGCGGAGCCAGGTGGCCTCGATCTCGAGGTTCGGCATCATCGCGCGGAGGAACGCGGTCTCGAGGCGCTCCCCGCGCAGGTTGTACCCGTCTGTCGCCATGTCGGCGAACGGGCCCGTCAGCACGATCGAGGTGCCCTGGTACCGCACCCGATCGGACGGGATGGTCTCCCAGGTGTCCCCGCGCCGATAACTGAACCGGTATCTCGGGAAGTACGAGTTTCGACCGGCGGGCATCGACCGGTCGACCAGGGTCATCCGAACGGTCCACCCGGGGCGGATCGGCGGCATGTCCTGCACGAAGAACTCGAGGTACCGACCGGTGGCGCGCACGTCCCAGTTGGTGATGAGGCGCTCCTCTCCCCCTCGGTCGTCCCGCCAGGTGATCTCGAGATCCTCCTGCATCCGGGCGGCGGCCCACCGCTCGTAGTCGACCTGGCCGCGGATCCACCGGCGCTCCTCGAGCACCTCGGGGATCGGGAACGGGTCGTCGTCGTGGCCGAAGTGCGCGATCTCCTGCGTGCTGGGGAGGTGCGCCACCAACGACACCTCCGGCACGCCCAGGACCTCCTCCTCCTCCTCGACCAGCTCCATCGGCACCCAGCCGGTCACCGAGTACCGCTCCCACTTGAACATCCCAGCGATCGGGAGGTTCTCCTCGGTGGCGGTGCGGAGCCGCAGGCGGCCAGGGACGTTCACGTCGTCGCGGGGGAAGTCCATCAGGCGGAAGTCGTCGTGCGACAGGTACAGGTAGTGGTCCGGAGAGTACGCCGCCGGGCCGTGCTCGATCGGGTCCATCCGGAACGGCTGCACGCCGCGCCCGCCGCCGAACAGGCACACCTGCGGGAGCTGCTCGTCGCGCTCGAACGAGATCTCGCGCACCATCGGCGTCTCGCCGGCGTGCGCGGCGACCACCCGCTCCAGCAGAGCGTTGTGCGCGGTCAGCGCGTCGGTGGTCAGGTAGTGCAGCGCGTCGGCGCCGCCGGTCTGGCGGGTCGAGCACCGGGTGAACGGGGGTAGCTCGACCTGCGGGTGCGCGTCCGACGGTGAGAACGTGAGCGGGACCCGCGCCGGACGGGCGTCACGACGCTCTTCCCCGATGAAGTTGAGGAAGTGGACGTACGTCTTGTCCGGCACGCGATTGAGACGGTAGATGGTCATCTCCGTCATCCACGCGAACAGCTGGACCAGGGTCATGCCCGGGTCGGCGTCGGACAGGTTGGTCCAGTCCGGGCAGTACTGGGGGATCAGCGCGCGCGCTTCGCGGACGATGTCGGCGTAGCGCCGGTCGTCGAGGTTCGGGGGCTTGATCGGCATCGGTTACGAGTTCCTGCCGCGCAGGGTGAGAGATCCGGAGGTGGACGCAGGAGCGGGCACGGTCACCCCGACAGCAGCAGGGCGACCTCTTGCAGCTCGTCCGTGGACTTGATTCGGTAGTGGACCATGACCTTCACCGTTCCCACCGCGTCGGGCCAGGCGTCGACCTTGGTGACCGCGATCCGCGGCTCCCACTTGGCGAGCGCCTCTTCGACGTAGTGGGCGACCATGGTGGCGGTCGCGCGGGTGTTCGGGGAGAACATCAGCTCGTGGATACGACAGCCGAACTCCGGCAGCATCTGCCGCTCCCCGGGACGAGTGCCGAGGATCACGGTGATCGACTCTCGGATGTTCTGCTCGTACTCGCTGGTCGCGACCGTTCCTCGCGATCCGTCGAACCCGAACGGGAAGCGCCATCCGCGCCCGAGAAACTCTTTCCGCAACGGACTTCTCCACCCTCGACGGCACGCGATTGCAGCACAGGTCGGGCCGGATCGGAACCCCTGACACGAAAAAGCCGCCGACCTGGGTCGACGGCCCCCGAGCTACCCGCCGCCCCCGCAGGTCTACCCCGGCC
>JBEBJC010001059.1:0-3105 GCA_040080105.1 Myxococcota bacterium | reverse complement strand
GGTCCTCACCGTCCCCTCCCTCGGGCGCGTCCGGCTGCCCGTCGGCCCCGGGCGCGCCGGCGCCGCCCTCGTCCTCGGCCGGCGGCTCCTCGTCGGGCGGGGCGTCCCCGAGCTCGCGCAACATCGGCCACAACACCGCGGTGGCGCGCGCCGCCGCCTCGACCGCCATCAGCGGCCGCTCCCGGCAGATGTTGCGGGTCGGGCGGAGCTCGCGCTGGGCGACCACGATCACCACCCGCGCGAGGGGCCCCAGATCGGCCTCCGGCCGACCGTACAGCCAGCGGGCGAGGTCCTTGGCGAACCCCTCGGCGCGGCGTTGGTCGTATTGGTCTTGGCCGAGCGAGCGGACCAGCGGGTGGCCGGCGACCACGTCGACCGGGGACTCGCTGGGCTCGTCGGTCATCACGGGCTCCGCAGCGCGGGGGGCGCCGGCACCGGGTTCGACCGGAGCACCCGGCGGGCCGAGGCGAGCGCGGTGCCGATGTTCCGCGACGACCACGCCGGCAGCTCCCGCAGCAGCGTGTCGCCGTCGACCGCCCCGCCGACCCACCGCAGGAACGTGTCGGCGTCGACCTTCAGCTCGGGGATCTCGAGCCGCTCCTCGGCCGGCGCGATCAGCCCGTCTCGGCGCGGCCGGGCCCCGGGCAGCTCCTCGCGCTCGCCGGCGAGGGTGAGCCCGACCTTCACCTCGGCGTCGGGCAGGTGCAGCGCGACCACCGCGCCGTGGCCGTACACCCGGCGGCTCGTGGCCGGCAGCTGCTCGACCAGCGCGCCGGCGGCCCGCTCCGGGTCGCGCAACGCCCGCCGGTACGCCTCGGCCTGGGTCAGGATGTGCGCGAGGTCGCGCGACGCCTCGAGGTGGGACGCCAGCACCTGGGCCGGGAGCTGGGCGATCCACAGGTGGCGCTCGGTGAGCCCGTCGACGGTCCCGCGGTCGGTCGCCAGCCGGTCGACCGCGGCGCGGTGCAGGGCGAGGAACCGCTCGAGGTTCTCGCGCCGCAGCGCGAGGCGCTCCTCGACCGTCGGGCCGGTCGCGTCGGCGAACGTGTACGGCATCGCGTCCACCGGGGCCACCCGATCCTGCTCGAGCAGCACCCACTGGGCGCGCAGGTCGTGCTCCGGGATCGCGGCGGTCCCGAGCTGCTCGAGGATCGCCTCGCGCACCTCGGGCGCGCGGTCCGGCTCGGGCGGCAGCACCGGCTCGAGCAGCAGCAGGTCGATCCGCGCGACCGACGTGCGCCCGTCGGCGGCGGCGGCGAACCGCAGCAGCTGCACCGCCTGGCGCCACCGGCGGTCCGACACCTTCCACTCGTGCCGCGACGCCGCCTGCCACAGCGACACCAGCGCGTCGGCCACGTCGGGCGGCACGGTGACCGCGGCGGCGGCGGCCCGCAGCGCCTCGAGGTCCTCCGGGCCGATGCGCAGCGCGTCGGGCACCTCGGGATCGGGCACCGTGCCGGTCGCCACCGACAGGAACGCGTCGGGGCCGGCGAGCGGCGGCACGGTCATCCGCACCAGGAACCGGTCGAACAGCGCGTCGAGCCCGCCCTCGGGGTCGGGCAGCTCGTTGCTCGCGCCGATCAGCCCCAGCAGCGGCACCTGATCGCGGTGCCGGCCGTGGTGGAACGTGCGCTCGTTCACCAAGGTGAGCAGGCTGTTGAGGATCGCCGAGTTCGCCTTGAAGATCTCGTCGAGGAACGCGACGTGGGCGGTGGGGAGGAACCCCTCGGTGATCCGCCGGTAGTCCTCGTCTTTCAGTCCGGGGATGCTGACGGGGCCGAACAGCTCGTCGGGGTGGGTGAACCGCGACAGCAGGTACTCGAAGTACTTCGCCCCGCGGAAGCACCGGCACAGCGCGCGGGCGAGCAGGCTCTTCGCGGTGCCCGGGGGGCCGAGCAGCAGCACGTGGTGGCCCGCGAGCACCGCGAGCAGCGCGGCCCGGGTCTGGGTGCGCCGCTCGAGGAACGACGCGTCGAGCGCGGCGAGCAGCGCCCGGATCTTCGCGGTCAGCGGCGGGTCGTCGGCCGCCGGCGCCTCTTCGGGGGCCCGCTTCGGCAGCGGCGGGCGCACCAGGTCCCCGCTGCCGCGGCGGTGGCGCACGCGGCCCGAGCGGACCGCCTCGGTCGCGAGCTCGGCGATCCGGGCGGCGTACGCGCGGCTCGCGTCGACGTTCTCCCGCGGCACCGGCTGCGCGGCGACCCACGCGGCGTACCGCATCGCGAGGTCGACCAGATCGGTCGCCGGGTCGACCCGGAGCTTGCCGGTGGCGGCGTCCCACCCGGCGACCCGCGACAGCGGCAGCCAGCCGGCGAGCCCCTCGGCGCGGGCCCGCTCGGTGCGGGTGTCGCGCACCACTCGGTCGACCAGCTCCGCGAGGGTGACCCCCTCGAGTGAGCCGTCGAGCGCGGCAGACAGGGTGTGTACGGCGACGTCGGGCGAGCGGGGCAGGCGCGGACGCCCTCCCACCGCCGTGACCCCGGGGATGTCCGGCCAGGTGCTCACCATGCCGGACACGTAACTCCCGCTCACGCGGTGAGGATCGACCCGCAGTACGGACAGTCGGCGTGGCCGTCGTCCGAGAACCGCAGCGCGGCCGACTCGACCGGCGCGCCACACTCGTCGCACTCCGACGGGAGCGTGCGCCGCAGCGTGCGGTTCACGTCGGGCGTCGCGCTGCCGGTGGACGGGGTCACGCCCAGCGCCGACCGGATCGCGCCCTCGAAGTCGCCGCGGGCCCCGGCGAACGGGGTGCCCTCGAGCGCGCCGAGCAGCTCGCCGAACGTGCGGGCCGAGTGCTTCGCGTCGCCGTCGACCTTCGCGTCGCCGATCGCGGCCTCGGTGGCGGCCACGAGGCCGCCCTTGTCACCGGCGGCCGCCGCACACTGGGCCGCGAGGCCCGACAGGGTGGTGGCCATCCGCATCATCTGGCGCTCGCGGGCGATGCCGGCCATCTCGGAGAACCGGGCGGCGGCCTCGGTGAACTGGCCGCCCTCCTTCAGCCGGTGCGCCTCCATCAGCCGCGCGCGCGCGCCCGGCCCGATCCGCTGCGCTCCGGCGCGCCGCCCCCCGCGCACCGTCGGACCCGCACCGAACCCCATCCCCGGA
>JBEBJC010001058.1:0-3105 GCA_040080105.1 Myxococcota bacterium | reverse complement strand
CTCCCGAACCGTCCCGGCATCGGGCCCCGCTAACTGGTGACCAATCATGACGGGGGTGCGGGGTGCAGGACCCGACGGTTCGTGGGACGCTGTCGATGAGGTGAACTCGTGCACATCGCCTCTCCGTTCGGGATCCCGCTCCGGATCCACTGGTCGTACTCGCTGCTGGTCGGGGGCCTGATGGCCTGGGGGTTCGTCAAGGGCGGCGCCCCCGCGCTCGGAGCCAGCGCGTTCCTGGCGGTCGCGCTCTCGGTCTCCGTCGTGCTGCACGAGCTCGGCCACGCGCTCGCGGCGCGCCGGTTCGGGATCGGCACCGACAACATCACGCTGTACCCGATGGGCGGCGTGGCCTCGCTGGAGCGCATGCCGGAGGAGCCCGACCAGGAGCTGGTGATCGCGCTGGCCGGGCCGGCGGTGAACATCGCCCTCGCCGCGATCGGCGGGTGGGGGTGGATGCTCACCGATCACCGGCTCGCGCTCGGGTTCGTGCTGATGAACCTGTTCCTGGGGTTGTCGAACCTGCTGCCCGCGTTCCCGATGGACGGCGGGCGGGTGCTGCGGGCGTTGCTGGCCAAGCGGATGGGCTGGCTACCGGCCAGCCGGCTCGCGGTGCGGGTCGGCCGGGTGTTCGCGTGGGGGTTCATCGTGGTGGGCGTGTGGTGGGGCGACTTCTCGCTGCCGCTGATGGGCGCGTTCCTCCACCTGGCGTTGAACAGCGAGCGCGAGCGGCTGGTGGCGATGCACTGGCAGCAGACCACCGGGCGCCCGCCGCCGTGGGTCGGCGCCGCGGCGTGGTCCCTCGATCCGGGCAAGCCGTTCGGCCTCCGCCCTCCGCAGTGGCTCCCCCCCGTTCGCTGAGTTTGGTCGGCGCGGTCCCTTCGTACGAGAGGTCTCGGTGATGTCGTTGGTGAACGGACGTGCTGCCGGTCGGCGGTGGTGGGTTGCGCTGGCTGGGGTCGCGGCGGTGTCGCTCGCGGCGAAGCCCACCGGCCCGTCGGTGGTGGTCGCGGAGCCCTCCGGGGCGCAGTCCCCCCCGGGGGCGATGTCGGTGGCGCCGTACCAGAAGGAGGTCGCCGCGCTCGTCGCCGACATGATCGAGAAGCACCACTACCTGAAGGTGCCGATCGACGACCGGGTCAGCGAGGCGTGGCTCGACCTGTTCATCGACAACCTCGACTGGTCGCGCACCATCTTCCTGCAGTCGGACATCGACGAGTTCTCGAAGTTCCGCACCGTGCTCGACGACGATCTGCGCGCCAAGCCGCCCCGGCTCGACGTGGCCCTCACGATCTACTCCCGGTACGTGCAGCGCGTGCGCGAGCGGTACACCTACGGGATCGAGCTGCTCGCGAACCCGCTCGACCTGACCAACGCCGAGCTGCTGGTGGTCGACCGCCACGAGGCCGAGCTGCCGTGGCCCGCCACCACCGCCGCCGCGAACGAGCTGTGGCGCCAGCGCACCGAGGACGAGGTCATCGCGAGCCTGATCGGCGACGAGACGCCCGATCCCGAGGCCGAGATCCGCGAGCGGATGTCGAAGCGGTACGACCGGTCGTTGAAGAACCTGGACGACCAGGAGACGACCGACGTGCTCGAGCTGTGGCTCAGCGCGTTCACCGAGACCTACGATCCGCACAGCGTGTGGTTCAAGCCGGCGCGCAACGACGACTTCGACATCGAGATCACGAACTCGGTGCAGGGGATCGGCGCCCAGCTGTCGCTCAAGGACGACTTCACCACCGTGAGCGACGTGGTGCCCGGCGGCCCCGCGTTCAAGGACGCCCGGCTCAAGAAGGACGACCGGATCCTGATGGTGGGGCAGGGCGCGGAGGAGGCGGTCGATGTGGTCGGCCTCCGCCTCGACAAGGTGGTGAAGCTGATCCGCGGGGCGAAGGGCACGCGGGTGGCGCTGCACGTGGAGCACGCCGACGGCTCGCGTGAGCTGATCGAGCTCGTGCGCGACCAGGTGATGCTGGAGGACTCGGCGGCCGAGGGGCGGGTGGAGGAGGTCGACGGGCGCAAGCTCGGGGTGGTCGACCTGCCGAGCTTCTACGTCGACCCGAGCGGCCGCAAGGGTGGCCGCCGCGCGTCGGAGGACGTGCGCCGCGAGCTGATGGAGCTCGAGGCGGAGGGGGTCGAAGGCGTGATCCTCGATCTGCGCGGCAACGGCGGCGGCTCGCTGGTCGAGGCGATCGACGTGGCGGGCCTGTTCCTGCCTGGGGGCCCGGTGGTGCAGATCCGGAGCCGCGACGGACGGATCGAGGCGATGCACGACGTGGACCCCGGGATGGCCTGGTCGGGCCCGCTGGTGGTGATGACCGACGCGACCAGCGCCTCCGCGTCCGAGATCGTGGCCGGCGCGCTCCAGGACTACGGTCGGGCGCTGATCGTGGGCGACGCGTCGACCCACGGGAAGGGCTCGGTGCAGCAGGTGGCGCAGCTCACCCCGATGTTGCGCGGCTCGTACGACGACGACGTGGGCGGCGCGCTGAAGATCACCCTGCAGAAGTTCTACCGGGTGTCCGGCGGCTCGACCCAGAACAAGGGGGTCGAGGCCGACGTGGTGCTCCCGTCGTTCTGGGACGGCCTCGATGTCCACGAGGGCGACCAGGAGCACGCGATGCCGTGGGACCAGATCCCGCCGGCGCCGCACGTGTCCACCGGCGACGTGGCGCCGCTGCTGGCCGAGCTGCGCCAGCGGTCGGAGGCGCGGCGCGGCGCGAGTGAGGACTACCAGCGCCTCGGCCGCACGCTCGAGCTGCGGGCGGCCCAGGAGGGCGACCCGGACGTGAGCTTGGTGCTGTCGGAGCGGCAGGCGGAGTTCGCCGCGCAGAAGGCGAAGATCGGCATGCCCGACGAGCCCGAGGTCGACGAGACCACGCTGACCGCCGAGCAGCGCAAGGCGCGCGCGCGGGAGCTGGACTTCCCGCTCGACGAGGGGCTGGCGGTGCTCGCCGACTACCTGGCCCTGCGCTAGGAGCCTGTGGGGCGTAGGCCGCGCAGCGGCCTCGCCCCACGGCTCCTCCCGTGCCCGTGCCCGTGCCCCGAGCAGCTGGCGACGCGGACAGATCCTGGCCTGTCACGCTGGTACGTGGCGGCTGGAGG
>JBEBJC010001057.1:0-3111 GCA_040080105.1 Myxococcota bacterium | reverse complement strand
CCGGCCCTCTCCCCCGATGCGGGGGAGTGGGGAAAAACATACTTTACCCCGGCTCTAACCGGCCCCCTCTCCCCTCTGGGGAGAGGGTTGGGGTGAGGGGCCTGAGCCCGCCTGCGGCCTTGCCCAGTGGGACGCTGGCTCAGTGGCCGTGTGAGCCGTCGTCCTCGTCACACGAGTCGTCGTCGCTCGAGTCGTCGTCGCTCGAGTCGTCGTCGTCGCTGTCGTCGGACGGGAAGTCGGACAACGAGCGGACCTCCTGGGTGATGCAGTGCATCCCGCCGCCGCCGATCGCGATGTTGTCGGAGTCGACGCCGATCACTTCGCGATCCGGGTACAGGGCCTGCAACAGCGTGATCACCTCGGCGTCGGTCTCGATCAGCCGCTCGCTGCGCCCCACGTCGTAGAACTGCGGGGCGAGGACCACGCCGTTCGTGACCACGTAGTTCATGTAGCTCGCCGGCATGATCACCTCGCCGCCGGCCGGATCGTAGTTCTGCAGGCCCGCCATCGTGCCGAGGCCCTGCCAGATGATGTCGTCGGCGGTCATCGTGTCGGTGATCATCCCCGGGTCCGGGAACGCGATCAGGGTGAACGGGTCGCCGTCCTGGTCGGTCTGGGTCTCGAGGAAGTCCCACGTGGCCTGCATCCGGTCGTGGATCTCCTGCTCGATCCAGTTGGTGACCGCCTCCTGCGGGAGCTGGTTCACCACGATGGTGTGCTCGTCGACGAACGCCATGTACTCGTCGGTGTGGCGCACGCCGTACGGGTAGTGCAGGTACCGCCCGTCGAGCTCGAGCGGCCCGTCGACGACCGAGTGCCCGTCGGCGGGGTGGAAGTACGGCATCGGGATGACCTTCTTCGCGCCGAGCACCCGCTCGAACTCGGCGGCCACTGCCTCTTGGGTCCAGGTCGGGTTCCGCTGGTTCACCGCGGGCCACGAGTACGCGATGGTCCCCTTGCCGTTCGAGCCGAGGGCGCCCGCCTCGAAGATCAGCGGCGAGTAGATCACCGGCAGGCCCATCGCGTCGCCGAGCTGCGGCGCCACCAGGTTGTCGATCGCGTACAGCTCCCGGTAGAAGTCGTCCGAGATCGGGCCGTAGCCCCACCCGTCGAACTCGAAGTCGACCACCGCGAGGGTGTCGTAGCCGAGCACGTCGAGCTGCACGAACACGCCGCCCATGTCGCGGAACCACAGGTCGGTGTGCTCGATCGGGAACACGACCAAGTTCTCGAGATCCGAGTCCGAGACACCGTTCTCGGACAACATCACCCGCCACGCGTCCCCTTCCACGTCGTCTTGTGCGACCAGCCCGACCTTCACCGACGGGAGCATCGCCGCGATCATCTCCAGCTGCACCGGCTCGGACGGTCGCCCGACCGCGTTCTCGTACGTCGGGGTGCCCATCAGGACGTAGTCCTGGTACCCGTTCTCGCCGGGCTTGGTGACGGTGCAGGCAGTGAGGAGGACAGAACACAGAACCGGTGCGCGCATGGACACTCCCGAGCTGTCGACGATCGTACCGCACGAGGTCCGACAGCTCCGCCAGCCCGTGGGGCGTGATCGGGAGGCACACCGATCTACACCAGGTTCTACCTAGCTACTTCAAGGGGCGTTTTTGGCGCGTCGGTGGGTGCCGGGCAGGGATCTCCCCCCTTCGGCGCGCGCAGACGACGGCGCAGAGGATGTAACGCTGGTGTAACCGGAGTCAAGCGCGCAAGGTCAAAAGTAGGCGCGCATCGACAGGTACAGCGCGTGGGGGTACAGTCCGAACTCGCTGTTCGGCGTGAGCGCCGGCGACTCGATCGACACCGGATCGGGGCGCGGGCCCGCCCCCACGAACCCGCCCAGCGCGAGTGACGCGTCGTCGGCAAGGGACCACCCGATCGACGGCGCGATCAGCGCGGACGGGTCCTCGAGGTTCGCGATCACCGCCGCCGACGCGTTCACCAGCGGCGTGAGCTCCTGCGCGACCGACAGCGCCGCGTAGGCGCGGCCGAGCAGCCACACCTCCCCTCGCGCGAACCGGGGATCACCGAACGCGGCCAGGTACTCGGACGGGTCCCCCTCGCCGAACGTCTGCAGGTACCCCTCCACCGCCACGGTGGTCTTGCCGGTGGGCCGCACCTCACCGCCCGCCACCGCCCGCACGAACGGCTCGGTGTCTTCGAGTTGTGGGTCTGGGAACGTGAGCGTCGCGTCGGCGTGGACCCCTACCGGCCCGACGCTCGAGGCCACCGCGCCCCCGACCACCCGGTCGCCGCGCACCAGGCCCACGAACCCTTGGACGTCGGTGACCCCCACGGTGAACTGGCCGTCGGCGGCGACCACCGCGTCGGTCCACCCGATCGGAGCGGCGTCCTCGGAGTACGGGGGCGCGGCGCCCGACCACGCCGCGACCACCGACAGGCGGCTCGACACGCCCGCGTACGCGTCGGCCCGCGCCGCGTCCACACCCGGGCGGTACTCGCTGTCGATCGTGGCGGGCGAGAACGGGTTCACCAGGTCGAGCGGGGCGAACACGAGGCCGGTGCCGAACGCGATCGGTTGGCGACCGAGCGTCACCGACAGGTGGGGCAGCTGCGCGGCGAACAGCAGCCGATCGACCCGCCCACGCACGGTGAGGCCGTCGCCGAGCTCGGGCTCCCACGTGAGGTCGACCAGCTCCGGCGCGGTGAGCCCTACGCCGGTGCTCGACCCGGAGGTCAGACCCCCGCTCGAGCCCGACAACATCGACGCGGAGTGGTGCACCTCGGCGCGCCAGCCCACGCCCCGCAGGGTGAGCTTCAGCCGGAGGTCGGCCACCCCCGACCCGGAGCCGATCACCGGCGGCTGCTCCGGAAGCCCCGGAAGGTCGACCACCGGGTACCCGAACGAGCCCACGACGAACGTCTTCAGGTCGCCGTGCAGCTCTGCGTCGGCGCCCTCGCTCACTTTCGGACGTCCTCCGAGATCCGCCCGTCGACCAGGTACACCACCCGGCGCGCGGCCTCCATCACCTTCGGGTCGTGGGTCGCGAACACGAAGGTGACGCCGTGGTCGCGGTTCAGGTGGCTCATCAGCTCGATCAGCTCGTGTGCGGTCTTGCTGTCGAGGTTCGCGGTGGGCTCGTC
>JBEBJC010001056.1:0-3114 GCA_040080105.1 Myxococcota bacterium | reverse complement strand
TGACCGGCCCGTGTGGCGTCGGGAAGAGCCACCTCGCCCGCCGGGTGGCGGCGGCGGTGGGGGCGCGGATCGTCGACGTACACGGCCTCGACCCCGCCCGCACCGAGCGAGCGCTCGCCCGCGCGCGGGCCACCCCGGGTCGGGTGGTGTTCGATGGCCTCGACGACGCCGCCCCGTGGAGCGACGCGCTCCGCCCGTGTGCCGGGTGGCTGGTCACCGCGCGCGCCGGCGCCACCTCGTGCCGGGAGGTCGCGGTGCAGCCCTGGCCCCTCGCGCGGCTCGAGGCGCTCGACCCGCGCGCCGACGCCTCCCTCGACGGCCTGCCGCTGGCGCTCGAACCCGACGCGCTCGGGGCTCGGATCGACGCTCTCGCCCCGCCCGCGCTCGCGGCGCTCGCGGCGCTGGCGCGGCTCCCGGGGCCGCTCACCGAGTCCGACGGGGTCAACCCCGCGCTGGTGCGGCTCGGGTGGCTGGTCGGCACCGGGCCGTGGCGGATGCGGCGCCCGGTGCTGGCGCACCTCCGGTCGCGGTGGACCGAGCCGGACTGGGCCCGGTACACCTCGATCGTGCTCGAGCGCGGGCGCGCCACCCTCGACGCGGTGCCGTACCGCCGGACCGCGGTGGAGGAGGTGTACCCCGAGGTGGTGGCGGCGCACGACCGCACCGACGATCCGGCCCTCGCGGCGCTGCGGGTGGACCTGCACCGCGAGATCGCCCCGTGGGATCCGCGCGCGGTGACGTGGATCGCGCGGGCGCTCGACCGGGCGGAGGAGCCCGCGCTGCGCGCCGACCTTCTGTACCACCTCGCCGAAGGCGCCGAGGTGGTGCAACTCGACCTGCTCGCCCGGTCGGCCGAGCTCAGCGTCGGCGAAATCCGGTTGGAGCGGCAGATCTTACTTGCGGCCCACCTCTCCCTCCGGGGGAGCCGGACCGAGGCGCTGGCGCTGATGACCGAGGTCGAACGCGCGCTCGATGCGCTCGAGCCCGATGCATGTATGTACGTTCGCGGCGATCTCGCAGTGCTCAAGGCGAAGACGATGGCCGACCCCGAGCGGGTAGCGATGTTCGTGGCGCTCCTCGGCAGGATGGAGGCTGCGCGCTGGACCCGGGCCGACTTCCCGGCCGGGCATCGACGCACCAACGTAGCGCGGGCGCAGCTGGCGCAATACCTGGCCAAGGCCTTGATGCGCCTGCAGCGGGTCGACGAGGCCGAAGTCGCGCTCGACGTGGCGCGCGATGCCATCGACGAGGATCACAGCCCGGAGCTGCTGATCAACCTCGCCGAGCTGGCGGTCCGGCGCGACCGGTGGAAGGTCGCCGACGAGTTGCTGGTCAAGGCGGAGAGAGCGGCCGAGTACACCGGATTCGCGAGTTCCACGATCCGCGCGCTGCTGCATCGCGCCCAGTCGTGGGTGTTCCGCGGAGAACCGAGCCGGGCCGCCATTCTGCTGGAGCGCGCCGCCGGGCTACCAGCGTGTACCGAGCCGCTCGAAATCCTGCGGGCAGAGGTGATCGCCTGGCGCGCGGTGGTGGTCGGCGATCCGGAGCCAGTGGATCGGTCGACTCCGCTCGGCGCGCTGCTCGGAGCGGCTGCCGAGCTCGTGGCGGCGACGCGGGCCGGGGTCGACACCGGCTCCGCGCCAACCCGGCTGCGCCTCGCCAGCGCCGGCGTGGATCCGTACTCGGTCGCCCGGCTCGAATCGGTGTTGGCGAGCGCCGGGGTCCACTGGTCCGCCGCGGCGACCGACCGCGACGGGTGACGGGTGGCCCTGCCCTCTCGGGCGCTCCTGACCAGCGGGCTTGCGTCCTGCACGCTCGTCGGGCCAGGATAGGCCGCACCTCGGAGGCCGTCGGTGGGTTCCCTCCTGTTCCTCGTCGCCAGCAGCGGGTGGGCCGCCGATGGGTGTCCCGACTACAACGCCGACCCGTCCCAGCTACAGCTGCTCGAGCCCGTGGCGACCAAGGGCGCGCTCGACGACGCTCAGAAGGAGTGCCTCGAGTCGAACTACGCAGCGGCGAAGGTCCAGACGGTCAAGGACAAGCTGTCGCGCGTGTTGCTGGTGAACGCGTACGCGTACAGCACGAAGTACTGGGCGCAGCTGGTGAAGCGCCACCTCGACGAGGTCGATCGGTCCGACCCGGACATCGCGTACCTGTACGGCTTCTACCTGTTCAACACCGACCGGAACAACGCCCCCGAGGTCATCAAGTGGACCGAGGTGGCGCTCGAGCGGCGCGACATCTGGGTCGGCGACGTGTACGTGTCGCGGGTCTACGGCCTGATGAAGCTGCGAGCCCTCGCGGCGAACGTGTTGTGGGCCTCGGCCGAGGACCGAGCAGCAGACGGGGCGAACGGCGAGAAGGTCGAGCAGCTGCGGAACCAGGTGAAGACCTACGCCCGCGAGTGGCTCGACTTCGCGAAGGTCGCCGGCCGGGACACGACCGAGAGCGCCGCGTTGTGTTTGTCTGCCGCGAACCGGGCCTCTGCCTGCGGCCTCGACGAGGAAGGGAAGAAGTGAGGCTGTCCCGGCGCGCGCTCCTGCTCGGCGGGGCGGCGGCCGGGATCGGCGCGGCGGCGGGGCTGGCGCTGCAGCCGACGGCGCACCGCGCACCGCGGCGGGCGCTGGGGGTCCTCGACCCGGTGGCGTTCTCGACCCTCGCGGCCGCCGTGGACGCGATCTGCCCCGCCGCGCACGGCGCGCCCGATCCGTGGGCGCTGCAGGTGCCCGAGGCGATCGACCAGGTGCTCGCGGCCGCCGATCCGCGGGCGGCGGCCGAGGTGGTCCAGCTGCTGCACGCGCTCGAGAACGGCCTCGCCGGGTTCGTGCTCGACCAGCGGCCGTGGTCGTTCACCCGCTCGTCCGACGCCGGGCGGGCCGCCGCCCTCGCCGCGTGGCGGGACAGCCGGCTCGGGCCGAGGCGTGCGGGGTACCACGCGCTCGTGGCGCTGGTGTCGGCCACCTACTGGAGCCACCCGGCGACCTGGCCCCACCTCGGGTACCCGGGCCCGCCGAGGTTCGGGTGATCCACACCGCCGACACGCTCACCACCGACGTGCAGCTGCAGTGCGACGCGGTGGTGATCGGGACCGGGGCGGGTGGGGCGGTGCTCGCC
>JBEBJC010001055.1:0-3116 GCA_040080105.1 Myxococcota bacterium | reverse complement strand
GCGGGAGCTCGGGGTGGAGGTGAAGGCGCCGACGGACACGGTGTGGATCCACCCGGACGGGACGCTGACGGTGGGGCCGACGCCGGACGCCGCGAGCGGGGGCTGGAGCCGGACGACGCCTTCGGGGGAGAGCGAGCTCGTCGAGGGGTCGGCGCAGCTCGGCGACGACGCGCTCGAGCGAGCCGACGAGGCCGTGCCCGCACATCCGGTGTTCGAGCGCAAAGCGGGCGACCCAGCATTCGAACGCTCCGGGCCGGCTAGGTCCTCCCATCCGGAGGAGTACGAACGGATAATGGAGGACCTGAAGCGCAATGATGTGCCGGTGATCGAACGACCGAACGGGTTGGCCTACCAACCGTCCGACATGCCTGGAAGACCGGGGGAACTGTACCTCGACCCAGAAGCATCGTACTCGGCTGTCCTCCACGAGTACCAGCACTACCTCGATGATGCGGCGCGCGGCTTCCCGGGCAAGGAAGAGCTATACCAGCTGAACGTGCGATGGACCATGGAACAGGCGGCCTATGCCAAGGAGATTGCCGTCGCGAGGAGAGCTGGCGATCTCGAGCTGATTCGGGAGCTGAGAGCGCTTCGACTGCAAGAGTGGCAGAAGATCTTCATGCCACAGCTCTTTCAATAGGGGGGATGTGAGTGTACAAGTCTGCCACCGAACTACGCTCGGCCGGGTTCGCGGACCTGGTGTCCTTCTCGCGGTCCAAGGTGCCGACCCTTCGCCAGATGCACGCCATCGAAGAGATGGCGCGTCGCTCGCTCGTCGATCCGGCCCTGCTCGACGCGGTCGTTCCTGTGGTCGTCTTGCACCTTGGCCACAGTTCCAGGATGGGTGGGCTTCCCGTGGGGTATCCGGCCGCCAGTCTTCTCTACAGGGCGGGGGGGGCTACGCGGAATGCGCTGCTCGTGGCGATCGGTTCGATCAGGGCCCAGGTGAGGGACGATCTCCTCCGCTGGCTCACGCCTTCGATCCCGGAGACGGCCTCCGCGCTTCGCGCGCCTCCGGCGATCGACCGGGATCTTCTCATCGAAGAGTGCGTTCCCTCCGACGTTCTGAGAGCTGCGCTGAGCGTCGCCATGGGCCGGCCGATCGATCACGAGCGGTTCGACTTGCCTGGCCGTCCCGCGCTGCTGGTCATGGTGTCCCTCACCCTCCCCGAGTGGGCGCGCTTCGATGAGGCGGCTGAGCACGTTGCCGCATCGCTCGGTTGTGATCTCTACCTGTTCGGGCCGGAGGCGCTGGGTGGGCTCCATCCTGATCTCAGAGTCCGCGTACGTCCCAACGGATTGCGGGGACTGGTTACGGCGACCGGCCACCCGTCCGGCGGATACAGGATTGCGCCGTACCCTGGCTGACCCCGCCGGCGTGGTGGTGGGCGAGACGTTTGTGCCGGCGTTCGAGGAGGTGTTCTCCGGAACGGGCAAGTCCAGCGTGTCCGACCTGGCGGCGAGGGTCGGCAGGCTGTGGGACTCGATGCTCGCGTTGGCCGAGGAGGGGGGCGCGTGGCTCGGCGAGCAGCTGTGTGAGGCGATGCTCGCGAGCGACGTGGGGTACGAGCTCGGCTACGGCGTCGGGTACATCATCGGCGCGATCTTGTGGGAGGTGATCCTCGGGTTCCTGACGGGCGGGCTGTGGGAGAGCTGGGGCCCACGTCTCGGGCGATCGTGAAGTTCCTGGACCTCGGGGAGCTGTTCGGGGCGGCGTTCGAGCTGTTGGGCGAGCTCGGGTCGATGTTGTGGAAGGCGGCGGGCCCGCTGCCCGAGTTCCTCGGCGACACGGGTCTGATGGGTACCCTGCGGGGGGCGCTGCAGGAGCTGTCGCAGGCGCTGGTGACGCTGTCGGACGACCTGATGAAGGCGCTCGGGGCGACCGGGGTCGGCGCAGCTCGGCGACGACGCACTCGAGCGAGCCGACGAGGCGTTGAGGGTTGGCGGTGAGGAAGGCAAACACGCAGGCTCTCCCTTCGAGAGCCCGATTTCGAAGTTGACGAGGCAGGAACTCGGCATCGCCAACAAGACCCTCGCCCGTTCCAACAAGGCGATCTCGGACGAGTTGGACGACATCGAGGCCGACTTGAAGCGCATCGAGTGCAGCGGGCCCGACGTGCTCCCCGATCCGCTCCGCGAGAAGCAAATCGGAGACCTCCGAGCCAGGATCGACGCTGTTCGTTCCCAGCCTCTGGGAACCGGCACCGCCGTCGGCAGCCTTGAGGAGATGGGGGCTGCGGCCACAAGCGAAGCCCGACGAGCGGGGCCGAAGTCCGCGGGGTACACCATCGCAGGTGACATGCCGAACAAGCACGCGACCCGAGGCGATCCCGCGTTTGCTGGACTCCTGATCGACACAAAGGCAGCAACGGCCAACGCTGCCGCGAAGTAGCTGATCGACGACCTGCTCGGGCATCCTGACGCAGTCGCGAAGAATCTGGCCCGCGGGGGTGGAAGTGACCGTGCCCGGCGGCACCATCGGCGCTCGGTGGCAGTCCGATGGTTCGTTCGATACCTTCATCACGACGTGAGCAACATGGACGACTTCTCTGAATCGGAAGAGTTCGACCTCACTGAGGGAGCCGTACTGACGCTCTCGCGGGAGATCGTCTCACTCGGTTGGACCGCGCAAGGGGGAACGCTTCTCGTCGATGGTCGCGTGGCGCCCGGATTTCGGTTGTCGGGACATGGGGTCGGGTGCCGGTTCGATCGAGGCGGCGACGTGGTGGGCCTGCATGTATACGGCCATCCAGCATCCCCTGTCGCGAGTCTGTCGTTGCCCATCCCGCAGAGTGAGCACGTGGCGCGGCTCGTCGAGGTGGTTGAGGAGATTGTAGGGCGAAGAATTGGGCGAGATGGCCCGGGCTGACAGCTCAAGCGTCTTTGGCTCCCGCCAGGTCCGGGTCCCGATGGTTCAAGACATCCCAAGGTCTCGGGTGAAGAGATGCGTTCCGTCCTGGCGGATTCGCTGGCCGAAGTCGCAGGTCAGCGGTTGCGGCGGCGCCGAACGATGAGAGCTTCGACGCTCACCAGAAACGGCCGGGGTGTGCTCGCCAGAACCGGCCACCCGCTACGAGCGCGCGTGCCGGGGCTCACCTGGCGTGATACGCGACATT
>JBEBJC010001054.1:0-3117 GCA_040080105.1 Myxococcota bacterium | reverse complement strand
CGCCGCCGGGTCGGCCTCCGGGGTCGGGGTGACAGCCCAGCTCGATGGAGAGGAGGAGGGAAATCAATGGTCGACCGCTCCTGCTGCGAGTGGGCCTTGTAGATTCGGCTGTTCGCACCGAACGAAGCCGCAGCGGCGTCCCACCGATCCCATGGGTCGTCGCTGGTGACGTAGGTGCTCTGGTTGGGGTCCCACGTGCTGGGGTCCGCGGCGAGGAGCAGGTCCATGACCTCGTCGGCGGTGAGATCGTTCGCGTTGTTGTTGATCGTGTCGGACCCGTAGGCGTATAGCCCCCACGCGTAGTGCACTATGTCGTACTCGGTGGTGTGGTTGGTCGCTGTTCCGGTGCACCCGTTGTGGCCGAATAGATCGGCCAGCCAGTCTTCACCGTCGGTGTGGTCCGGCGCGATCGCGTCTGGGTCGCCCCAGCATGCCAGATGCTCCCCGGCAGCGTAGTCATCGAATTGGTCCAGGTCGAAGTCGAGCAGTTGGTTGTTGAGCCAGTCGCAGTCGCCGCCTGCCTTGGCGTTCCAGGTGATCATCGCGTACCACCACGCGATCCCCTCCTTGAAAGCCTGCGCCCACCACTTTCGATTGATATTATCGCCCCCGTCGCAGCCCTCGCTGCAACCGCAGACGATGGCGTCGATCTCGGACTGCTGGAACATCAACGCGTGACCGACCTCGTGTGCGATCACGTACTTGTCCGCGTCGTGCGCGAGGTCAATGTCGTTGCCAGCGCCGTAGGTATACGAACAGTTCGCCGTGTTGCAGAAGTGCAAGGTCACGGTGGCGGCGGTACCCAGGTCGTGGTTGTGAACGGCGAACGCAGCTGCGACAAGCTGTTGGTAGGCCTCGTCAGAATAGGAGATCGTGAAGGTCTTTGTTGCGTTCGCGTTCACGGTGATCTTTCCAAACACAACTTCGGAAGCGTCGTCGTGTAGGATTGTGTTTCCAGAGACCTCCGCCGAAGGAAAGATGCGTAGCTGGTACGACGTTCCGAACGGCAGTCCCGTGAGCGTGATGCATCCGGCATCGGAGTCGGACTCGGCGAGGTGCCCCGCGCGAAACACCGAGGGCGAGGCCTGTGTGAGTTCGAAATGAAACCCCCGTGCGGCTTTGTGAACGGCGTTGTCGGTCCAGTAGTCGCCCCCCGCGGAGGAGAAGTTGTAGTCGACGTTCACGTCGACGCAGAAGGTCACGTCGTGCGCCGAAGCGAAGCCTCCGAGCAGCCAACACCACAACGTCAGGAACATGACTACTCCCGCTTCGCGTCGAGAGGTGTGAGCGTTGGCTGGGCCCATGTCGAGTCCAGCAGTTCGTCACCGAACTCCGCGCGCACGGTGTCGCTGAGTACGCCGTTGGGGGCCTCGAGTTCCTGCGTTGCCCGGTCCCATACGAGCGGCGCGAACAGCGGCCCGAGGGGCCAAACCACGAAAGCGGCGGGCGCGGCCACGGTGTTCTGGAGCACCCCGTGGTCAGCTACCAACAACCTGACCCTGAGCGCTGTCACATAGTCGAAGGCAGCATCGTCGAGGAACGCCTCCGGGGGGGGGGGAAAGCCGAATAGTCAGCACGTCGCCTGCGACTTCGAACGGTCCCTCGACCCAGGCGTACGACAGGCCACCGAGCATCACCGTCGCCTCGACATCCACCGTGGAGCCTGGTTCCACCTCGGCAACGAGGTCCACCAGTCCGTCGGTGGCGACCATCCACACGGCGGGAGAGGGGCTGTGGTCCGCTGTGCAATCAACCTGCGCTGCCGCCGTACCGCCGAACCATGGGAGCACCATGCGATATCCCCTGTCACATCGGAAACACCATACGCCACCTGCGGCGAAGTTGGAAAGTGCGCGATCATGCCTTTTCCCTGAACCATCGACGGATGGCAGATGGCAGGTGGCAGCATAGCCGCGGTCGGTTCCAGTCCCGCAGCTCACAAACCGATCCACACCCGCGGGTAGGCGTGGCGCTCGGTGGCCGGCCGATCACCGGCGCGGCGCGTCGATCTGTCAGCACTTCGTCGACCGCGCCCAGCAGCGCCACCTGGAGGCGCCGTCGCTGCCGCCGGAGGCGTTGGCGGGCCGGTGCGCGTAGGCGCCGGTTGGGTGAGCCGGGGTAAAGGGGCCCCATGAACACGCTCACGGACACCCGGCGCGCCAGCGCCTCATCGAGTACTGGCGGTCGGTGCCGGCGATCGAGAAGCTGGCGCACATCGGGCGAATGAACCGCATGGTCCTGGGCCTCGCGCAGGCCCGGCGGGACGCGCAGTACCCGAGCGCCACGCCGGAAGAGCGGCGCTTGCGGCTGGCTTCCCTATGGATCGACCGAAGGGACATGATTCGGTTTTGGAGCTGGGATCCGGAGACCCACGGCCGATGAACGAGGATCCGCTACAGGTCGCGATGCGCCTCGGGGTCGCGCTCGACCAGGTCGGCGCCCGGTGGGCCGTCGGTGGCTCGGTCGCGAGCAGCGTACACACGGTATCCCCCGCTCCACGGTCGACCTGGACGTGATCGTCCCGCTGCAGCCGGCTCGGGTGAGGGACCTGGCGGCGGCCTCTCTCGGTGAGTTCGAGTTCGACGAGGAGGTGCTCACCAGCAGCTCCGTCACGGCGGCGGAGCCGGGGTTGACCGATCTGCTCGGCCCGTCGCTGGGCGAGACCTCCGGCGGGTTCTGACCTACCGCATCAGCAGCGCGCCCACCACCGCGCCGAACGCGCCCGCGGCCGCCACCACCACCCACAGCCAGTCCCGCACCACCGGCACGAACGTCGCCGGCGACGCCACCACCGTGGGGCCCTCCGCCAGCTCGTTGCGGTGGCGCATCGGCACGAGCGTCGGACCGTCGTCGGGCGCGGCGGCGAGCGGCGCCTGACCGACACCCTCGTCGGTGGGCGGCTCGAGGGGCACCTCGGGCGCCGAGGTGGGCTCGGCGAACGCCTGCGCCACCGGGTCGGCCGGCTCCGGCGGGGCCGCGTCCGGCGCGTCGTCGAACAGCATGATCCCCGTCGCCACCCGCGGCACCGAGATGCTCGGGGTCCCGGTGCGGGGCTGCGGGGTCGGGTATTGCACGGCGGGTCGGGGGTCCATCGGAGCTCCACGCGTGGCCCGAGCG
>JBEBJC010001053.1:0-3121 GCA_040080105.1 Myxococcota bacterium | reverse complement strand
GGCAAGGGCAAGGGCAAGGGCAGAGGCAGGGGAGGAGCCCGGGCGCGTGGCCGCTGCGCGGCCTACGCGCCACGGCCTCCCTAGTCACCCGCTCCGCGCACCAGAGCGGGACCTCATGAGGCGGAGCGGGTAGTCGCGGTCGAGCTGCGCCCGGACCCCGCGCAGGCCCATCGCCTCCTTGACCACCAGCATCTCCCACCGGGCGGTCTCGAACGCGGCGCACGCGCGGGCGTGGCGCTCGGGGTCTCCCTCGGCCGCGGCGAGCTCGGCCACCGCGCGGTCGAGCCGGGCGCCGAGCGTCCCGAGGGTCGTCGCTTGTTCGGTGGCGAGCTCGGCGGCGATGTCGCCCAGGGTGACCTGCTGCAGCGAGCCCACGGTGACCGTGCCGTACTTCTCGCGCGCCTGGCGGGACCAGGACAACAGCTCGTCGAGGTTCACGGGACCTCCTGTCCCGCCGTATCCCGGTCGAGCGGCAGCCGGCCCGGGTCGGACCACCACCGCTGCATGTCGGCCGGGATCGGGGCGACGAGCTCCAGCGGCGGGTCGCCGGGGATCACCACCCGCCGCGCGTGCAGCGCGTGCCGCGGCGCCCCGGCCTGCGCGATCGACCCGTCGTCGAGCCCGAAGTCGCGGATCTTCAGGAACAGCTCCGGCGGCACCCCGTACAGCCGGTCGCCCACGATCGGGAACCCCGCGTGCGCGAGGTGCACCCGGATCTGGTGGGTGCGGCCGGTGTGGAGCACACACCGCACCCGGGTCATCGTCTGGCCGCGCTCGAGCACGTCGACCTCGGTCCACGCGGGCAGCCCGTCCGGCCGCACCCCCATCTGCACCCGGATCAGGCCGTCCGCCGGGCCGATCGGGCCGTCCAGGTCGGCGTGATCCCACGGGACCACCCCCTTGACCAGCGCGTGGTACTCCTTGTACACGTCTCCCCGCGCCACCTGCTCCTTGAGCCGCCGGTTCGCTTCGAGGTTCCGGGTCAGCACCAACACCCCAGAGGTGTCGCGGTCGAGCCGGTGCACCAGGTCGACTCGCTCGTCGGGGTACCGGCGCTTCGCGAGAGAGATCACCGCCCAGGTGAACGCGGTCCCCGCCGGGTGGGCGAGCAGCCCCGCGGGCTTGTCGACCGCCACCAGGTCCGGCCCCTCCCACAAGATCTCGGGGAACGGCGGCGGCTCGGTGCCGGGCGCGATCCCCGGCACGAACAGCCGCAGCACCTCACCCGCGCGCACCCGGTACGCACAGTCGAACACGCGGCCCTCGGGCGACCGCACCTGGCCTGCTTTGATCGCGATCGAGAACGCCGAGCGCGACCGGTCGGCGAACCGCCGGGACAACCAGCGGTCCAGCCGCATCCCGGACGACCCGGCGGTCACCTCGACGTCGCGGTACCCTGCCATACCTGGGCAGGGTATCGCGGCGCGATCACCGCCGGCGGCGCAGCCCGAGCAGCGCGAGCAACGGCAGCGCGCCGACCGCGCCCACCGGGCCCGACGAGTCGCAGCCGCACCCGCCGGTCACCACCACGCCCTCCTCGGCGTGCTGGCCGCCGCCGGACGAGGGCGGATCGACCGGGTCGACCGGGTCGGTCGGGTCCACGTCGTCCGGGGCCTCGTTCGGCTCGAGCGGGTCGAACCCGGCGTCGATCTCCGCGCCGTCACCCATCCCGTCGCCGTCGGTGTCCGCGTCGTTCGGGTCGGTCTCGATCTCGACCTCGGTCCCGTCTCCCACGCCGTCGGAGTCGGAGTCGGGGTTCAGCGGGTCGGTGTCGAGCTCGATCTCCTGACCGTCCATCAGGCCGTCGCCGTCGGAGTCGGGGTTCAGCGGATCGGTCTCGAGCTCGATCTCCTGGCCGTCCTGCAGCCCGTCCGCGTCCGTGTCGACGTTGGTGGGGTCGGTGCCGTGGTTCACCTCCTGCCCGTCGGGCAGGCCGTCGCCGTCGGTGTCGACGCTGGTGGGGTCGGTGCCGAGCCCGACCTCCTGCCCGTCGAGCAGCCCGTCACCGTCGGTGTCCGGGTTCGTCGGGTCGGTGCCGAGGTTCACCTCTTGCCCGTCGAGCAGCTCGTCGGCGTCGGTGTCGGGGTTCAGCGGGTCGGTCCCGTACTCGGGCTCGCTCTCGTCCGGCAGGCCGTCCGAGTCGGTGTCGCCCGACAGCGGGTCGGTGCCGTTCTGGATCTCGGCCCCGTCGTGAACGCCGTCGCCGTCGGTGTCCGGGTTCAGCGGGTCGGTCCCGAGCTCGATCTCGTGCCCGTCCTGCAGCTCGTCGCCGTCGGTGTCGGGGTTCGTCGGGTCGGTCCCGTGCTGGATCTCCTGGCCGTCGAGCAGCCCGTCGTCGTCCGAGTCCGGGTCGCGCGGGTCGGTGCCGTACTCGGGCTCCTGGCCGTCGAGCAGCCCGTCGTCGTCGGTGTCGCGGTCCAGCGGATCGGTGTTCGCCTCGTCCTCGGCGCCGTCGGGCAGGTCGTCGTGGTCGGTGTCGGGGTCGGTCGGGTCG
The DNA here is from genome assembly GCA_040080105.1 of Myxococcota bacterium. Lineage (GTDB taxonomy): Bacteria > Myxococcota_A > UBA796 > UBA796 > JACKER01. The sequence continues at coordinate 627 of JBEBJC010001053.1, read as the reverse complement.
GTGCCGTGCTGGACCTCCACCCCGTCGAGCACCGAGTCGCCGTCCGAGTCGGGGTTCGCCGGGTCGGCCCCGTTGGGGGCCTCCTGGTCGTCGAGCAGGCCGTCACAGTCGAGGTCGAGATCACACCCGCCGAGCTCACCCTGGTGCTCCCGGATGTGGTGCTCCTCCACGATGATGCAGCCCGAAACGAGCGCTATCACCAGCGGAATCAAAGTCGGTCGCATGTCTCCTCCGTCCGCCGGACGCGCGGCTCCGCTGTGACGCGCGCCCCGGTCCGACATTCGATGGACACCGACCACCCCACCGAGCGACACCGACCCCCGAAGATCGGGTGGTCGAACCCGACGGAGCGGGTGACGTCGGGCAGATGTGGACCTACTGGTGGATCGCGTGTTCGCGGGGGCCGGCCCCGTGTGAGGCGGGGGTGGTGCTCGAGGCGCCGCGGGCCGCGGGCTGTCGGGTGATCGTGGGCGACGAGCTGTTGCTGGTCGACGCCTCGCGCGGCCGCGGGTGGTCGATCCCGGGCGGGTACGTGGAGTCGGGCGAGTCGAGCGCCGACGCGGCGGCGCGCGAGACGATGGAGGAGGCCCACGTCCGGGTGGTGGCGGGCGGCCCGGTGTGCAGCGC
>JBEBJC010001052.1:0-3124 GCA_040080105.1 Myxococcota bacterium | reverse complement strand
CGGGTGGGAGTGGCGGTGGCCCACGGTGGTCGGGCCGCGGTACCTGGGCGGCTCGACCCCCGATCCCGAGCGGGTCACCGTGCCGGTGGCCGACGCGCCGCTCCCGGTGACCTGTGAGGTCGCGCTGTCGGTGGGTGACCCGCGCACCGGGCCGGTCCGCTCGCCGTCGCACCCGCTCGGCCCCGACGGGGTCACGATCGTCGGCGGGCTCGACCGCGACGTGGTGGTGCGGTGGCCGGTCGCGCCGCCGACCCCGGGGATCACCTTCGAGTGTGCGCGGCCCGAGGGGGACCCCGACGCGTACGGCTGGCTCACGATCGTGCCGCCCGCGGCCCCCGGGGCGCCGGTGACCCGCGACCTGTGCCTGCTGCTCGACGTGAGCGGCTCGATGGGCGGCGCGCCGCTGACCCAGCTCCGCGCGGTGTGCGCGGCCCTGGTGGACGGCCTGCGCGCCGGCGACCAGCTCGAGATGATCGCGTTCGCGAGCTCGCCCTCGCGGTGGCGGACGGCCCCGGTGCGGATCGACGCGCAGACCCGCGCCGAGGCGCACCAGTGGCTCGCGGCGCTGTCGGCCGGCGGCGGCACGGCGATGCACGACGCGGTGGTGGCGGCGCTGGCCCCGGTGCGGGCCGGGGCCGCGCGCCAGGTCGTGTTGATGACCGACGGGTACATCGGGTTCGAGAGCCAGGTGATCCGCGAGGTCCGGAGCCGCCTGCCGAGCGGGTCGACGCTGCACGTGCTCGGGGTGGGCAGCTCGGTGAACCGGACGCTCACCGCCGGGGCGGCGCGCGCCGGCGCCGGGGTGGAGGCCATCGTCGGGATCGACGAGCCGGTGCACGAGGTAGTGCGCGCGCTGCTCGCCCGCACCGGCGACCCTCTGTGGGTCGGGGTCTCGATCGACGGGGTGCGCGAGGCGGCGCCGCGCGCGATCGGCGGGCTGCTCGCGGGGTGCCCGGCGCGGGTGGCGGTGCGCCTCGACCCCCGCGGCGGGCCGGTCACGGTCACCGCGCGGACCGCTGGCGGGGTCGAGCGGCACACGGTGCACCTGGGGCCGATCGAGGGCGGGCGCAGGGTGCTCGCGACCCGGTACGCGCGCGAGGTGATCGAGGACCTCGAGCTCGACGCGGCGTGTGGCGAGGACGTGGACCGGCGGATCGAGGCGCTGGGGTTGCAGCACCGGCTCGCGACCCGCCTCACCTCGTGGGTGGTCACGACCGAGCGGCCGACGGTCGACGCCGGTGACCCGACGCGCCGGGTCGAGATCCCCCACGCGCTGCCGTACGGCGTGAGCGCCGAAGGGGTCGGGCTGCGCGGGGTGGCGGTCGCCCAGGAGGCGCTCGGGGCCACCCGCGACGTGGTGCGGCGCAGCGCTCCGCGCAGCGCCCCGCGCCCCGCGCCCGCGCCGTCGGGGGCGCCCGCGCGGATGCAGAAGAAGGAGAAGCGGGAGGTGCGGGAGGAGCGGCCCTCGTTCGCCGTCCCGAGCGACAAGCTGGCCGAGCTCGACGCGGCCCCGACGGGGGCGCCGCCCCCTGCCTCGGAGGCAGCCCCGGAGCCCGCGGTGCGGGTGCTGCGCGCGCGCCTGGTGTCGACCGCGGCCGGGCTGTGGGTGATCGAGGTCACGTTCGACGCCGACACCCCGTGGGACCCGGCGGCGGCGGTGGCGGTGACCGACAGCGGGCGGGCCCCGCTGACCCCGCTGAACGGCACGACCCGCGCCGGGTCGATGGCCGCAGGCACCTCCGCCCGGCTGGTGCTCGCCGCGACCGGACCCGCCCCGACCCGGATCGAGCTGCCCGGGCTACACCTGGTGCTCGGGAGCTGACGTGGACCTCGACGTACACCTGCCCGGCATCGTGTCGGGCGACGCGGACGCGTTCGCGCGGTGGCTCGCCGGCGCGGAGGCCCCGGTGCGGCGGGCGCTGCGGTCGTTCGCCGCCGCGGTGGACGTCGAGGCCGTGCTGCAGGAGGCGCTGCTGCGGGTGTGGCAGACCGCGCCGCGCCTCTCCCCCGACGGCCGCCCGAACACGCTGCTGCGGTTCGCGGTGCGGGTGGCCCGCAACGCAGCGATCGACGAGGCGCGCCGCGTCCGACCGACCGCCGACCTCGACGCGCTCGAGCGGGCCGGGGCCGAGGTCGAGACCCCGGCGCTGCCCGACCCGCTGCTGCGGCGCGCGATCGAGCGGTGCCGCGACGCGTTGCCCTCCGCCCCTCGGGCCGCGTTCGACGCCCGGTCGGGGGGCGGCCGGCCCGACCGCGCGCTCGCGGAGGAGCTCCACATGCAGCTGAACACGTTCCTGAAGAACGTCGGCCGGGCGCGGGCGCTGTTGCTCGCGTGCCTCGAGCGGGCCGGGATCCGGATGGAGGTCACGTGACCGACGACGAGTCGTTGATCGAGCAGGTGGTCTCCGCGTACCGGGAGCGCTCGGGCCGGGGCGAGATCCGGTCGGCGCCGGCGTGGCACGACCTCGACGAAGCCGGCCGGGTCGCGGCGTTCGACCGAACGGTCGCGGCGAGGCGACTCGAGGCGGCGGTGGACCCGGACGGCCTGTCGTCGACCGCCCGGGCGGTGTTGGCGCGCCTCCGCTGACCCCCCGTCCGGGGTATGCAGCGCAGATGCACCCTCGCCCCTCGTTCAGCGACGCGCTCGAGTTGTGGATCACGATCGCGGCCCAGTCGTTCGGGGGTCCTGCCGGCCAGATCGCGGTGATGCACCGGGTGCTGGTCGAGGAGAAGCGGTGGCTCAGCGACGAGCGGTTCCTGCACGCGCTGAACTACTGCATGTTGCTCCCCGGCCCCGAGGCGCAGCAGCTCGTGACCTGGTGCGGGTGGCTGTCCCACGGGTACCGCGGCGCGTTCACCGCGGGGTGGCTGTTCGTGTTGCCCGGGTTCGCCACGATCCTGATGTTGTCGAACGTGTACGCGCGGTACCACGAGGTCCCCGCGGTGGCGGCGGCGCTGGTGGGGCTGAAGGCCGCGGTGCTGGTGGTGGTGGTCGAGGCGCTGATCCGGATCGGGCGCCGGGTGTCGAACCAGCCGGCCACCGTGCTGGTGTCGCTCGCGTCGTTCGTGGCGCTGTTCGTGTTCGAGGTGCCGTTCCCGCTGGTGATCGCCCCCGCGCACGCGA
>JBEBJC010001051.1:0-3124 GCA_040080105.1 Myxococcota bacterium | reverse complement strand
AGCGAGGATCGCGTCGAGGTCGTCGAGCGGCGGCGGGTCGAGGCCCCGGGCCTGCCGGTCGGCCGGGAGCTCGCCGAGCGTGGGCGGTGGGCTGGACCTCCACCGCTCGGCGGCGTCCCGCAGCGCCCCGGCGACCCCGAGCTCGGTCGGGGGCGGCATCGGCATCCGCTTGTGGTCGATGTGATCGCGGATGGCCTCGATCGAGGCCCACGGGATCCCGAGCCGTCGGGCGATCGCGCGGCCGCGGCCCGCGCCAGACCGGGTCGCCGCGAACCACACCTGCACGGAGCGCTGCTCGGCCGCCGCCCAGCTCTGGATCGTGCGGTCCGCCAGGCCAGCCAGGCCCCGGTCGATCAGGTCTTCGAGGTCGCGGAGCATCGCGCCGACGAGCCACTCGTGCCTCGCCGCCTGCTGCTCCTCCTGCTGCCGGTCGCGTCGGCGCCGGTCCTCGGTCACCTCCGCCGCCTGCCGGACCTTCGCCGCCACCCGCGGGTCCAGCTCCCCCCGCGGAGCGGGGGGTAGGGGGGGTGGATCTGATCGATCGCGGTAACGCGGAGTGTGTGATCCACGATCAGGGGTGGTGTGATCTTGGATCAGGGGTGCCCCCCCTGACCCCTGATCGTGTGTCAGGGGTTCGGGCGTGTCGTCCTCCGACCCCTGATCGTGTGTCAGGGGTTCGGGTTCACCGCGTCGCCGGTCGCGGATCTCGGCTCGAGTGCGGAGGGGGATCCGGTCGGGGCACAGCCGGTACACCGTCGACCAGCCGGGCCGCTCCCGCGCCACGCGGAGCACCCCGAGCTCGAGGAGCTCCTGTCGCGCGCGCAGCACCGTGCGCGAGGTGACGCCGAGGTCGGCGGCGAGCGTCTCGTGCGGGGTGTCGTCGAGGTGGGGGCGGTCGCGCCGGACCTCGAACGCCATCTGCCGCAGGACCGCGCGCTGGGTCGCGGTGAGCGAGCTCGCGTTCACCAACGAGACGAAGGTGAAGTAGTTCCACTCGCGGGTGACCGCGGCTGCGAGCTCGGCGAGGGCCTCCGGGGACTTCATGGTCGCCGCAGCTTCAGGCCGAGGTCGGCCACGTACTGTTGGACCCGCGTGACACGCGCCGAGTACTCCTTCCACATCCGCCGGGCGTGCCCCCGGCAGAGCCACGACTCCTCGAGGTCTGCCCGCACGAGCTCGCCGGTCAGGTCGACCACCAGGACCAGCGGCGGGCCCCACATCCCCTCGCCGGGCCTCGTGACGCGCCCGCACAGGCAGCGGCCGAACTCGCCTGGCCGCGCCTCGCGGGTCGGCGCGAACAGGGCGAGCTGCTCGCGGAACAGCGGAGGATGCTTCACGTGCGCACCGCGGTCGCGAGCACGTGAGCGCGGACCTCCTCGGGCGTCAGCGGGTCCCGCCGCGGGTGGCCGCACCCGTCCCGCTCGAGCACACGGTCAATCGCCGCCCGGTCCTCCTCGGTGATGACGTAGGTGCCGCGCCGCAGCCGTTGTCGACAGGTCGGGCTGCAGGTTCGACGGTCCCGCCTCCCGGTGAGGGGCACCCCACACACAGCGCAGGTGTGACGTGTCGGCTCGGTCGCGTCGTCCGTGTCACACATCGGGTCACGGCTGCCGCGGGATGGTGGTAGGCTCGCCCCGATGCTCTCGCTGCTCGGATGCATCCACCCGTACACCGTGTGGGACCCCGTCCTCCTCGAACCGATCGACCGGCCGGTCCCGGCCGGGCTGTTCGCCACCGAGCCCACGCGGGTCGAGGCTCGCGCCTGCGGGCTCGACTACCATGGCCTCGACGCGCTGCTCGACGAGGCCCGCGCCGGAGGGGACGGCCTCCAGCAGATCAGCGTCGAGATCGAAAGGCGGTACGAGCCCCTGCCGTTCTCCTTCCGGACCATCCTCGTCGAGCAGTGCTACGTCCTGCGGGCCTACCGGGTCGTGTTCAGGGTCGACGACGCCCGTTGAAGGCCGATTTTCGCTCATCGGCAGTTGGGACAGCAGCCCCTCGGGAAGTGCGAGCCGGACGACCTCGTTCCTCGGCGCACCGTGCACCCCCAGGGCGTCGAGCAGCACCCGCAAGCTCGCGAGTTCCGGCGTGCGTTCCCCGGACAGCCAGTACAGCAGCGTCTGCAGACTGATCCGGTGCTCGTATCGGGTCGCCAGCATGTCCCGGAGGGCGGTTCGCCGGCCACGGCCGTACCCGGCCCTGTCGACCAACTGCGTGAGCTTTTCGCCGAGCACTCGATTCACCGATCCCTCCACATCTGGTTGAGAGTACCCGACAGCCAGCCCGGATGCCACACCATGTGGAGAGCGGTGCGTTACAGTCGCGGTAGGGGGGAATAGATGGACGCGCAAAACACGCCTCTATCCGAAGCTTCCGGTCACAGTCGACACCTTCGGTCGCTACTGCGGGCAGCCAGGGAACGGGTGGGCCTGACGCAACAGCAGGTCGCCGACAAGATCACCGAGCGTCTGCAGCTAGAACGACCACTTTCGGGTTCGGCCGTGTCCGAGTGGGAGCGTTTCGGAAGGCACCCGGCCGTGAACGTGATGGCCGCGTGGGCGCGCGTAGTCGGGCTCCGGCTCTTGGTGGAACTCGACGCGTCCACCGGGCCGAGGATCCCCGTGCTGGTGCGACCGGAGACGGCCGATCTCGCCCGCTCGATCGATCTCCTCTCGGACGAGGATCGCGCTCTGGTTTCGTCCATGGTGTCGCGCATGAAGCCGAGGAGCGACCGGGTGTAACCGGTTTCACTCCACCATATGTGGACAGCCACCTGAGGTCCGAGGTACACCGTCTCCACACACAGTGGAGATCGCATGTCGTCCCTCACGGTTCCCGGACTCATTGCGCGCTGGCCCGAGCTGACGCGCCTCGCACGTGCCGCCGAGCGGCACCCTGACGGCGCCGCCGCCGAGTACTTCCGCGACCTGTCCGCCGCGGTCGACTCGGGCGACGGTCGCCTGATCGAACACGTCCTTCGGTCGGGAGGTGTCCGTTGATCCCGCTCCCCGCGCCGGAGCGCGCCTACGTGGGGCTGCACTACTGCTGCAGCCCCACGTGCCCCGGGTACCCCTGGCCCGCCTCGACCTCGCCGCACCCCTGCGCGCCGCACTCGACCCCGATC